>NZ_NDYP01000010.1 GCF_002165775.1 Campylobacter concisus
TGAACGCACGATGCAAGCTTATAGAGCGCTTCGTCCAAAGACAAATTATCCATTTCATCTAGGTGTAACAGAGGCAGGTACCACTTTTCACGCCACTATCAAGTCCGCGATCGCTCTTGGTGGGCTTTTGCTTGAGGGTATAGGCGATACGATGAGAGTTAGCATCACTGGCGAGCTTGAAGAAGAGATAAAAGTCGCAAAGGCGATCTTAAAAGATAGTGGCCGCCAAAAAGAGGGACTAAATATCATCTCATGCCCAACTTGTGGGCGTTTGCAAGCTGATCTCATGGCTGCAGTAAAGCTCGTAGAAGAAAAAACAAAAGGTATAAAAGAGCCGCTAAACGTTTCAGTCATGGGCTGCGTGGTAAATGCTATCGGCGAGGCAAAAGGCGCAGATGTCGCCATAGCATTTGGTAAAGGCAATGGCATGATCATGCGACACGGCGAAGTGGTCGCTAGGCTGCCTGAGAGCGAGCTTGTGGATAGATTTTTACAAGAGATCGATGACGAGATAAAAAGTAGAGACTAAAGGAAAAGTTGTGGCAAAGCAAAGAGTTAACGAGATAGAATTTACCAACCTTTACGACATTGATATGGAGCGAGCTATACTAAGCTCCATTTTACAAAACAACGATATTTTAGGTGAAATTTTTGACATTGTTAAGGCAAAGGATTTTTATCTAAAAGGGCATTCGCAAATATACGATGCAATGGTAGCATGCCTAAATAGCGATGATCCTATAACTATGCCATTTTTAAAAAATAGACTTGGCGAAAAATACGACGAAGAGCTAATACTGGATATTTTGGGCACAAATTCCCTAATAGACATTCAAAAATACGCAAACGAACTAAGAGAAAAATCTATAAAACGAAGTCTTGTAAAGATCGCTCACAACATACCAAGCAAAGTAAATGAAGACAAGCCAAGCCGCGATATGGTCGATGATCTTAGCCAGGAATTTTACTCTTTGATAGAAGGTGGAAGCACTGGAGTTATAAAAGAAGGCAAAGAGATCATCATGAAAATGATGGATCATATTAATGCTCAAGCCTTGCTTGGTGAAAAAGATATCGTTGGACTTGATACTGGATTTAAAAAGCTAAATGAGATGATAAAGGGCTTTAAAAATGGAGACCTCATCATCGTCGCAGCTCGTCCAGGCATGGGAAAAACGACACTTTGTTTAAATTTTATGAGTCAGGTTCTAAAAAATAATGCTGGAGTTGTTTTTTTCTCGCTCGAGATGCCAGCTGAGCAAATAATGATGAGAATTCTAGCAAGCAAGACCTCTATCCCGCTTCAAGACATAATGACCGCAAAGATGGATGATGAAGCGTTGGCTAGATTTAGCGATGCTTGTGAGGAGTTTGCTGCTAGCAAGCTTTTTGTGCATGATAGTGGCTATGTAAATATCCATCAAGTAAGAACGCAAATGCGAAAACTAAAGGCTATGCATCCTGAAATTTCACTTTGCGTGATCGACTACATCGGTCTTATGATGAGTACAAATAACTACGCTGATCGTCACGTCCAAATAGCTGAAATTTCTCGTGGATTAAAGCTTTTGGCACGTGAGCTAGATATGCCAATCATCGCTCTTTCTCAGCTAAACAGAAGCCTTGAATCTCGCGCAAATAAACGCCCTATGCTAAGCGATCTAAGAGAATCAGGTGCGATCGAGCAAGATGCCGACATCATTCTTTTTGTTTATAGAGATGAGTTTTACCTAGAGCAAGAAGAAAAAGAGAAAGAAAAACGCGCAAGTGCCGAGGGCAAAGAGTACAAGAGCAATCATGTCTTTAATAAGCTTCAAGAAAAGGCTGAGATCATAGTTGGCAAAAATAGAAATGGTGAAACTGGCTCAGTTGATGTGCTCTTTCAAAAGCAACACTCAAGGTTTGAAGATATGTCTGCAATGCCTGTATCTGATGTTTCATTTGAAGGCTGATGCGTTTTAAAGCTTTAAAAAATAAAGAATTTTTCACTATATTTTGTCTGTTTTGCCTTTGTATTTTTTCTATAAATTTAGCCATTAGCTACCATAAATATCAAATTTTTATGGACAAAGGCGAACAAGAGCTAACAGCAACCGTGATTTCTAGCTACGAAAAGCTTGGAGATGACGGCAAGAAAAGGCAAATTTTAAAGCTTAAGACTGATGAGTTTTTATTTTATACGCTTGGAGCCAAAACAGATGACTTTAAAGCCGGAGATAATATATTTCTAAGCGTCATAAATTTAGACGTTAGTTTTAAAGACTATCTTGCTTCCTCCTTTTACATGCCTAGCTTTTCACGCGAAAAACTTCCACAAAAAGCCACGCTAAATATCAACCAAAAACTACAATCACTAATCTACGCCCAGCATAAAAATAGTAAAATTTCACAGCTCTACTCAGCTCTATTTTTAGGCACAAGTATTGACACAGAGTTAAGAGATGACGTCTCGCACCTTGGTATAGCGCATCTTATAGCCATAAGTGGCTATCATTTAGGTTTCATAAGCGCAGTTATATTTTTTGTATTTAGGCCACTTTTAAAATTTTTATATGCGAGGTTTTTACCTTTTAGAAACTACAACTTTGATCTAGCCATTATAGTTTTTATAGTCTTGTCATTTTACTTTTTTATAATAGGCTTTATACCAAGCTTTTTGCGAGCATTTTTAATGAGCATTTTAGGATTTTATTGTACGTTAAAAGGCGTCAAAATTTTAAACTTCAAAACACTTTTTATAGTAGTGCTTGTTAGCATATCGCTCTTTCCGCAGCTACTTTTTAGCGTAGGTTTTTACTTTTCACTCATGGGCGTTTTTTACATATTTTTATACTTTAAACACCTAAAAGATAAATTTTCGCCCTTCATTCATCTTATTCTTTTAAATTTATATGTTTGCTTTGCAATGGAAATTTGCGTGCTTTATTTCTTTCCGCTCATTAGCTTACAGCAGCTTAGTGTCCTTGCTATCAACTACATCTTTAGCGTTTTTTATCCATTAAGTGCTGCGCTTCATATTGCTTCGTATGGCGATATTTTTGATGGATTGCTAAATAATGTTTTAAATTTTAGACTAAGCTCGACTAAAATTTTCGTGCCAGCCATTATTTTTATCTTTTATAATATCGCTTCGCTTCTAGCTATAAAATTTAGATCCATATTCTACATTTTGCCGCTGCTTGGGCTTTTGTGCTTTTTCGTTGCTAGCTATAAAATTTACGCCTAAGCGATCTTCATACCATAAAATTTCATTATCTTATTGTGAATTATCAAAGATATATACATTATAACAGCGCCTAAAATTAGCCTAGTTAAGTCTGTATCCTTTTGCCAAAAGACTAAATTTACGATGATGGCGGCTGGAATGAGAGCGTTATTCATGATGGCAAGCACGCCACTATCGACCTCGCAAGCACCTTTGTTCCACATAAAATATCCAACTCCACTAGCGACCACGCCAAGCCAGAGAAGCACTAAAATTTGCGTTGAAGTAAGTGAAAATTTGGCTGGATTGCCAAGAGTAAGAAGCGCAACGACAGCTACAAAAAATGCCCCAAAATGAAAGTAGCCAAAGACATTTTTTTGGTCCACGTCAAATTTTTCTAAAAGTGCCTTATATGCACTCTGTCCTGCTCCAAAGCAGATATTTGCTGCTTGCACTAGCAAAAAGCCCTTTAATACACCATCGTTTATAGCACCATATTTTATAACCAAAGCTCCAAAAACCGCAACGCCAACACTAAATAGATAAAGTGGCCTAAATTTAAAGCTAAATGCGTCGTAGATGAGCGTCACATAAAACGGCGTAAAAATGGTAAAAAGTGCTACTTCTGGCACACTTAGATACAAAAATGAATTGTAATAAAATAGATACATAAGCCCTATTTGCACCGCTCCGATCGCCATGATGCCAAATGCTAGCTTTGGGCTGATGCCACGAAATTTTGTAAATGGCAAAAAGACTAAGCTCGCAAGCGCAACCCGAATAAAAACAGCCAAATAGCTATCAACCTTGCCAGCTAAAAACTCACCTATCAAACTAAAGCTAAACGCCCATAAAATAGTCACAAAGATCAGTTTATTCAATTATCACCTCATTTATTTTTCTTGCACATTCAAAAAAATACTCAAGCTTGTTTAGCTCAAGTAAATCGCCATCAAGGATAAAATTTGCCCTATCGCTAAAATTTTTCTCACTCACAAACAAAAATTCTTCATATTTTATCTCGCCATTAAGATAGCCATTTAGCAGATCAATAAAATCACTATCAAGCTTATCTTGCTTCAAATCTTGCAAATTTAACTTTGCATTTAAGCCTTTGATTGTGCTTTCTAGCTCTTTTAGGCGAGTGATTATCCTATTTTCCTCATCGCTTAGATCAAGTGCCGCCTTTTGCTCTTCAATGCGTTTAACTTGACTTTGCTTGCTAAGACTTAAGCTATCAGGCAACTTCCACTCAAATTCCACTCTAGGCTTGTTCGCATCAGCGTAAGCGCCTATCATCTGCGAAGTCGTCCTCTCACCTTTTTTAAAGCTGTTATTATTCACACTTTGCGTATCTTTTAAGTAAATTTTTGGAGCAAATTTACTCTTTTGTTTCTCATTTTCTTGCTCTTTTATAAATTTTTCTTGCTCCATCGCCCCAAGTTTTGCGCTTATATCATCTTTACTAAAATCAGGCATCATTATCTTTGAGCCAGCATTAAAGCCGATCTCGCCGTTTGAGAGCAAATTTATCCTTGAGTTTAGCTCGGCTAGCTTAAGCCCAAGTTCGTCTAGCTCGGCTCTTTTTTTATCAAGAGTGAAATTTATCGCATCAAACTCGGCTTTATTTATCTCGCCATACTCAAACCAAAACTCATTTTCAGCCGCAGCCTTAGCAAAACTATCCACAAATTTTGTCTCTAAATTTATAAGAGAATTTAGTGCGATAGCGTTGAAATAGACCTTTGCGACCTGAAAAGCAGTGAGATTCATCAGCTCTTCATCTTTGTAAATTTTCTCCACACCTTTGTGATCTAAAATTTTATCAGCAGCCTCGCTTGCACCACCATCAAAGATAAGATACTCAACCTTTGCCGTGATCGATCCCGCCTTTGTCATATATCCGCCCTTTATCTCATCAGGCACAAAGGTATATCTGCCATCAAGGGATAAATTTAGCTTTTTACTCTTATTTTTATTTATATATTCATTTTTATTAAATTCTTTCAAACTCTCAAGCCTTGCACTTTGCGCTAGAGCGATGATCTCTAGTAAATTTCCAGCCCAAAGAGGCAAAGCAAAGAGCAAAACTGTCAAAATTTTCTTCAAATTCTCTCCCTTTCATAAAATTTTCTTATAAATCTATCAAGATTATAGACCCATGCAAACAGAACTGGCACGACAAGCAGGCTAAGCAAGGTCGAGCTAATGAGCCCAAAGATGATGCTTATAGCCATAGGTGAGTTGGCCTCATAGCCAGCACCCCTGCTAAGTGCCAGCGGAAGCATAGCAAATATCATCGCAAAAGTGGTCATCAAAACAGCCCTTAACCGCTTTTTAGCAGCCATTTTCACAGCTTCGTTTGCCTCCATGCCACTATTTGCAAAGTGGTTTGCAAAATCAACGACCAAAATGGCGTTTTTACCGACCATTCCAAAGAGCAAGATGACGCCAACCATGACAAATAGGCTAAATGGATTGCCGCTTATAAAAAGTCCGATCACGACGCCACAAAAGGCAAGCGGCATGGCAAGCATGATGAGAAATGGCAGCAAAAAGCTCTCATAAAGTGCAGCTAGCACCATGTAAATAAGTACCGCACTAGCGCTCACTGTAAAGATAAAAGAAGCGTTTGTATCATCCATGAGCTCAACAAATCCAAGAAATTTATACTTGAAATTTGCTGGCAAAATTTCATCAAGCTTCTTTGAAATTTCATTTGCCACGCTATTTAGCGGAGCATTGTTTTTGGTATTTGCTAGAAATTTTATCTCATCAGCTCTATTAAACCTTGAAATACTAGCTGGCTTTTGCTCAAAACTAAGCGTCGTCACATCGCCAAGTGTCACGAAAAAGCCCTCATTGCTTCTTATCTTGGTCTTTAAAATATCATTTGTATCGCTTCTAAATTTATCATCAAGGCGCATGTAAAGCTCATACTCTTTGCCATTTTCGTTTTCAAAAACAGAGACCTCATTCTGGCTAAATGCGCTATAAACGGCGCTTGCAATGCTGGCTTTATCTAAATTTAGCCTTTTTGCCTTATCTTCATCGATAGAAATTTGCACACGCTTTAGCAGATCTTCTTCAGGCGAATTTACATCCGTTGCGTCATTTATCTCTTTTAGCATCTTGCTGATCTTTGGTACAAATTTCTCTAAATCTTTGCCATTTTCAGAGGTGATAGTAAGCTTAACTGGCTGCACATCGCCACCTTCAACAACTGGCAAGTCAGCCACAATGACACTCATATCGTCACTTTTTAGCTTGTCGCGAAACCTCTGCATGATAGCGTTTTGCCGCTCGTGATTAGCTCTATCTTTTATTTCCTTTAGCCTAACGTAAGCTTTTACAAGATAAGGCTGCTTGGCGTCTGTGTAGCCAAGGATGAAGTAGGCGTAAGCGACCTGAGGATTGGCGTTTATGAGTGAAATTTTATCTTTTAGCCTCTCTTTGCTAGCTTGCAGGCTAAGCGAAGGGTCAAGCTTAAAGTAGATGTTAAACTCCGAGTTATCCTCGCTTGGCATGAAGTCGCCACCTACAAATTTAGCTAGTCCAAACGAGCAAACAACGACCACAAGCGTTATAGCTAAAAATATGAGCTTAAATTTAAGCGCTAAAGCTAAAATTTTCTCGTAGCCATTTTCAAGCGCCTCAAAAAATGGCTCGCTTTTTAGAAAAAAGCCACTTTGTTTGGCATTTACAAACCTAGCACTAAGCGTTGGTACAAGAAATATGCTCACAAAAAACGAAATGACGATGCCAGCTGCCACGCTCATCGCAAATGAGTTAAAGTACTTGCCAACGATGCCACTCATAAAGGCGATAGGCACAAAGACACAAAGCAGCACGAGTGAGATCGCAAAGACACTAAATGCTATCTCTTTTATGCCTGCAAAGCTTGCCTTTAGG
This sequence comes from Campylobacter concisus, assembly GCF_002165775.1. NCBI lineage: Bacteria > Pseudomonadati > Campylobacterota > Epsilonproteobacteria > Campylobacterales > Campylobacteraceae > Campylobacter > Campylobacter concisus. The sequence goes on from NZ_NDYP01000010.1 coordinate 7,118, forward strand.
GCATTTGGCTCATCTTTTAGCTTGCTAGCGATATTTTCAGTGACAACTATCGCATCATCGATGAAGATGCCAATACCTAGTGTGAGCGCTATGAGACTTAAGCGGTTGATGTCGTAACCTAGGGCATTTATGATGAAAAATGTCGCCACGATGCTAGTTGGTATCGCTACGACCGAGATGATAGTGATCGAGAAATTTCTTAAAAATAAATACACGATCACGATGGTTAGCAAGACGCCAAGAATCATATCAAAGGCGGTTTGATCGATGTGTTTTTGTATCACTTCGCTCTTATCATAAGCTATTTTTACCTCATACTCATTGTCAAGCAGGCTTTTAAACTGATCTAGTTTTGACTTAGCTAGAGCGATCACGGTTAGAGCGTTTGCGTCTGGAGCTAGCTCAAGACCCAGCAAGACGCCACTTTTTTTATCCATTATCGCTGCTTCATTTGCATCTTTGTAGGCAAGATCAACACTTGCGATATCTTTTAAAAAGACCCCTTGTTTGATCGTTAAATTTCTTATCTCATCTACGCTTTTGGCGCTAAAATTTGACTTGATTGCCATTTGTATCTGCTCATTTTCTATCTTGCCAAGGGGTGCTTTTAAATTTTCAACCTTTATCAAATTTGCCACTTCATTTGCGCTAAGGGCGTTTTTATCAAGCTTAAATCTATCTAGTAAAATTTTCACCGCTGGCTCTAAAAAACCATTTGTCTTAACCTTTGAAACGCCGCTTATGCGCTCCAAAAATGGCTTTGCTACGTCATCTATCTCTTGCATGAGCTTGGTTTTATTTCCATCAAGCCTTGTGATAAAGAGGCTAAAGACAGATGACGAGAGCCCATTTAGCTTTTCTATCTCGTAGTTTGCGCTAAGTCTTGCTTTTTGCATCTTGTCGCGAACGTCATTTGTGGCGCTCTCTAGGTCTTTATTTAGCTCAAATTCGATGCTGACTACACTTAGATTATCAAAGCTAGTTGAGTAAATTTTCTTGATACCTTCAATGCTTGAAATTTCATCCTCGATCTTTTGCGTGATCTTAGTTTTTATATAGTTCATATCGCCGTTTGCGTAGGTCGTGATCTTAACGATTGGGATATTTACTTGTGGGTATAAATTTACATTCATCGTCTTTAGAGAATAAATTCCAAAGACAACAAGGCTTAAAAAAACCATTAATGTAGTTATAGGGCGATTTATGGCTGTTTTTATCATTTTCTTTTACTAACTAGCACTTTGCCTTGACCAAACATGCCAGGTTTTAGGCCGCTGTCATAAGCCTGGGCGTAAAATTTTCTAGTCTCTCGCTTAATCTCTGGATAGATGAGTGCGATTTTTACCTCTTTTTCATCGCTTGTTGAGTCAAGTTTAAATTTAAATATGTCGCCAACTTTTACTAAATTTGCGTATTTTTCATCGATCGCTATTAAAATTTTAGCCTCATTTGAATTTAAAACAAAAGCTGGACTAAGCGGCGAAACACCCTCTCCAAGCTCAATATTTTTACTAGCGATAACGCCATCAAATGGAGCTTTTAAAACAGCTTTTTTAAGGCGATCTTGTGCATTTAAAATGGCGATTTGTGCACTTTGAACCCGAAGTATCGCTTCGTCAAATTTATACTTTACCTCGTCAAATTCTTGCTTTGAAGTGACGTCCCTTACTTGAATAAATTTGTTTAAAGTATTTTTTGCAAATTCACTAGCATTTTTTGCCAGCTCAAGATCATTTTTTGCCTTTTTAAGAGCGATTTCTAGACTGCTTTGATCAAGACTAGCTAAATCGTCGCCTTTTTTAACATGACTTGAAACATCTACAAAAATTTTATCCACCTTGCCACTGCTCTCAAATGCGAGCTTTGAGCTTTGTTTGGCATAAACTTCAAAGTCAGCAAAAATTTCCTCACTAGCAAATGAAAAAATACCAAATATCATCAAAATTATCAGCTTTTTCAATCTCTAATCCTCTCTAAAATCGGCTCGCCATTTTCAAAAAAGAACTCCGCTTTTTTGATCTCAAGCTCATCTTTTGCACTCTCAAAAAGACTAATGGCGTCAAATTTTTGAGAGAGTGCCTCAAGCAGATCGCTATATCCCAAAAGCCCGGAGTTATACTTTTCATAGCTAGCTTTTAATGCCAAATCGCTTGCTTTTACATATTCGTTTAGTGAAGTGATTTTTGAAGTAAGCACCACGATTTCACTTTGCAAATTTTTAAGCTTTGTCTCGTTTTCACGCTTTTTATACTCCAAATTTAGCCTTGCCTCATCAAGTGCGATCTTTTGAGCCTGACTCATCTTGCTAGTGGCGAAAAAATCAAAAATTTTCCATTTAAAAGCGATACCAAATTTATTGCCATGAGTATCTTCTTTTAGGTATTTATCCACGTATGAGCGGTAAGAACTAAGCCTGCCTAGATCGATATCGTAATTATTTTTATAAAATCCATATGTGTCATAAAGCATTATTTGAGGCAAAAAACCAGCCTTTGCCTCGCTAAGCTTGGCCTCGCCTAAAAATATATCTTGGCTTAGTCTATCAAGCTCGGCATTTTTTGAAGCTAAATTTGAGCTAATATCAGCCATCTTTGCTCCAGCTACTGGCAAAATTTGCTCACCAGTTAGCAAATTTATCTCATTTAAAATTTGCTCCATTTTGTTTTTGTATTCAAGCTGCGTGCTATTAGCTAAGTAATATTTAGCCCTTACATTTTCAAGCTCATCTTTTGCGGCAAGGCCTGCAATGTTTGCCTTTTCAAGCTTATCTAAAACGCCTTTTAAGAAATTTGCCTGAGCTTGCTTGGCTGCGATTATATTTTCAAGTGCTAGAGCATTAAAATATAAATTTACAGCCTTAAGTGCAAGATAGTTTTTGGCTTCATCGCTTGCGATGGCGGCTTTGTTTTTTAAAAGCTGGCTCATCTTTAGCCTAGCCTCTCTCGCTCCGCCATCATAAAGCAAAAAATCTATCCTAGCTAGCACACCGGCTGACTCTTTAGCGACTATGCTTGGAAAAGTGCTTGCATTTTTGCCGTATGAGCCCTCTAGGCTAAGGCTTGGCATATATGAGCTTAATGTGGCTTCATCGTTTAAATTTGCTCTTTTTAGCTCAAGCTCTTTGATCTTTGAAATTTCATTTTGCGTTGCTTTGTTTGCGATCACACTTAAATTTGAACCAAGCAAAAATACCGGCAAAAAAATGAATAAAATTTTTTTCATTAGTGAAAGCTTTTTACAAGATTTCCTATTAGTAAATTCCAGCCATCAACAAGCACGAATATGAGCAGTTTAAATGGTAGTGAGATCATTACAGGAGGAAGCATCATCATACCCATAGCCATTAGCACTGAGCTTACGACCATGTCGATGACAAGAAATGGCAAATAGAGCAAAAATGCTATCTCAAAAGATGTCTTTAGCTCACTTATCATAAAAGCTGACATTGCGATACTTAGCGGTATCTCTTCAATATTTGCTGGATTTTGTAAATTTCTAATCCTAAAGAAAAGTGCAAGGTCTTTTTCTCTTGTGTTTTTTACCATAAATTCTTTAAATGGCTTTAAGCTCTTATCAAGCATCTCTTCATAGCCTATCTGCTCTGCGATATAAGGCTTTATGCCCTCGTCGTAGCTTTTTTGACCAACTGGCTCCATTATAAAAAATGTAAGCACCATGGCAAGTGAGAGAAGCACTGTTGAAGGTGGAACTTGTTGTGTTCCCATGGCCTGGCGTAAAAATGAAAAAACAATAACAAGCCTTAAGAAACTTGTCATCATAAAGATGAGCGAAGGAGCAAGTGCAAGTGCTGTTAAGATCAGTAAAACGTTTAGAGAATTTACTAGTTGCTCAGCATTTGCAGGAGAATTTAGACTTAAATTTATAGTTGGCAAGGCCGGATCAGCCCCAAAAACCACACAAAATAAAACCGCTAAGCTAAGCAGTGCTTTCAAGACTAATTCCTCATATCAAGGATACTTTTCTTAGTAGCCTCTTTGTTTTTTGGTTCAAGAGAGACGAAGTGAATTTCTACTCTATTGTTTTTTGCCCTACCCTCTTCTGTGTTATTAGTAGCGATAGGATCAAACGAAGCCTTTCCTGAAGCTATCAGCCTATTTTGTGGCACTCCATCGCTGCTAAGCTGCTCTACTACGCTTAAAGCTCTTGCAGTTGAAAGCTGCCAGTTGTTTTTGTAGGCTGAGTCTTTATTTGGCTCTATGTTATCAGTATGCCCGATGATGTTGACCTTTACTTCATTTGGCATTTTTGCCACAATCATACCAATACGCTTTAAAAATAACTTTGCATCTTCACCAGAAATTTCAGCACTATCCTTATCAAAAAGCATGGCTGCTGGAAGCCTTACAATAAAGCCATCTTCGCTCTCTTCCATCGTAATCTCAGGTGCGCCACTGGCAGTTAGTAACTCATTTATCTTTTTAATTGTCGCACTTAGCTCGCTTTGCGAGCCTTTTTGCCTACTTGATTTTTTTGCACGAGTGCTTTCTGGGTCTGTCTCTTTTTCTATCTGATTTTCAGGCCTAGCACCGCCTTCAAGTACGCTTAGAGCACCAGCTAGCGAGCCAACAGCAGCCTCCATCTTTTTAGCATCCATTGTTGCCATCGAAAGAAGCAAAACGAAAAAACAAAGCAAAAGCGACATGAGATCGCCAAAAGTAGCAAGCCACTCAGGCATACACTTTGGGCACTCTTTAGGATCTATTAATTTACCCATTATTCAAACTGACTTTTTCTATCTTTTGGTGGTAAAAACGCCAAGAGCTTAGCTTCAAGAGTTCTTGGATTATCCCCTGCTTGTATCGCCATGATACCCTCTAAAATGACTTGTTTTTCAAGTGCCTCGTCAGAGTCACGTATCGAGAGGATATTTGCCACAGGTGCACCTATGATGTTACCTATCATCGCGCCATAAAGTGTCGTAAGCAAAGCAACCGCCATTGATGGGCCGATCGCACTAGGATCTGACATGTTAAGAAGCATCGCAACAAGACCTATTAGAGTACCGATCATACCCATCGCACCAGCAAAACCGCCAATTTGTTCAAAAATTTTAATGTTATTTGTATGTCTAGCACTAGTTTGGTCTATATCAATCTCTAAAAGCGCTCTTATAGCATCCGGCTCGTTACCATCAACTGCCATCGAAAGACCTTTTTTCAAAAACTGATTTGTTTCGTTATTTACTTCGCTCTCAAGAGCTAGTATTCCATCGCGTCTAGCTTTTGTAGAGTAATCAACTATCTTTTTTATAGTCTCAGGCAAATTTACAACAACAGGTGGCTTAACGGCAACACCGTAAAATTTACCAATACCTTTAAGCGTCTCCATCTTGAAGCCAACCATCATAACGCCGATAGTACCACCAAAAACGATCATTATCGAAGGTACGTCGATATATGGTCCTATACCAACGCCAATTGCCATTGATCCAAACAAAAGCACTAGGGTCAAAACCCAGCCGACGACGGTTCCTAAATCCATTTAAACTCGCTTTATTTATAAATTCTTAAGATTGCCTATTCTATTAGCTTTTTGTTGAAAAAATCGTTAAATTAAAAAAATTGTTTGCCATTTTTTGATACAATCTGCGAAATTTTTAACGTTAAAAGGCTTAAAAATGAACAATACTTCAATCATAATCTTAGCTGCTGGTCTTGGCACCAGAATGAAATCAACCCGCCCAAAAGTCCTATTTGAACTTTGTGGTGAGCCGATGATAATTCACATCTTAAAACAAGCCTATGCCATCACAAATGACGTTAGTGTCGTGCTTCACTACGAAAAAGAGTTAATTGGCAAAAAGATAAAAGAAATTTTCCCTCAAACTAAAATTTTCGAGCAAGATTTAGAAAATTTCCCAGGCACTGCTGGAGCGATAAAGAGCGTAAATTTAAGCGGCGAAAAGGTGCTTGTCACTTGCGGCGACATGCCACTTGTTAGATCAACTGATCTTATGCGTCTAGCAAATGCTGAAGCAGACGTGGTTATGAGCTCATTTGAAGCGGCAAATCCTTTTGGCTACGGCAGAGTTATCATAAAAAACGGCAAAGTTGAGGCCATCATAGAGCAAAAAGATGCGAGCGAAGCACAGCTTGCCATAAAAAGCGTAAATGCTGGCTGCTACTGCTTTAAACGCGAGGCATTAGAGCAAATTTTACCGCTCATAAATAATCAAAACGCACAAAAAGAGTACTACCTAACTGACGCCATAAAAATAGCAAATGAAAAGGGCTTAAAGTGCGTTGCAGTAAATGTTAATGAGCAAAATTTCATGGGCATAAATGATAAATTTCAGCTTAGCATCGCTGAAAAAATAATGCAAGATGAGATTAAGCAAAATTTGATGAAAGCTGGCGTTTTAATGCGCATGCCTGAGAGCATTTTCATAGACAGCAGGGCTAAATTTGAAGGCGAATGCGTGCTCGAAGAAAACGTAAGCATCCTTGGCGAGTGCGTCATCACAGAGAGTATCATCAAAAGCTCATCAGTGATCGAAAGTAGCGTCATCAAAAACTCAGACATCGGTCCACTAGCTCACATCAGGCCAAATTCTGAAATTTCTGACACACACATAGGAAATTTTGTCGAAGTTAAAAAAGGCGTTCTTAGCGGCGTAAAAGCTGGACATTTGAGCTATCTTGGCGACTGCGAGATAGAAAGTGGCACAAACATAGGTTGTGGTACAATCACATGCAACTACGACGGCAAAGCAAAATACAAAACCAAAATCGGCAAAAACGTATTTGTTGGCTCAGATACACAGCTAGTTGCCCCTGTAAATATCGCTGATAATGTCATCATCGCAGCAGGTAGCACTATCACAAAAGACGTTGAGAGCGGCGCTCTAGCTATCAGCAGAGGTCGTCAAGAGAACAAAAGCGGCTTTTTTGAGAAATTCTTTGGCAAAGACGATGTTAAAAAATAAGAAAATTTTACTAGCCGTTTGCGGTAGTATTGCCTTTTATAAAGCTTACGAGATTTTATCGCTGCTTAAAAAACAAGGTGCTGATGTCTACGTGGCTTTAAGTGATGGAGCGCTTGAATTTTGCAGCGTAAGCGGCTTTGAAGCGCTAAGCGAGCATAAAATTTTAAGCTCACAAACGCAAAACTGGCAAGATGGCGTAAATCACATAGCCTACTCCAAAATGGATCTAGTACTTATCGCGCCAGCCTCTGTAAATACGATAAACAAACTAACTGCTGGCATCTGCGATAATGTCTTTATGCAAACGCTAATAGCTGCCTCGCATGTGCCTTTAGTCATAGCCCCTGCTGCAAATAACAACATGATCGAGCACTTTTCGACTCAAAATTCACTTCGAATTTTAGAACAAAACGGTGCATTAATAGTAGAGCCGATCGTAAAAACTCTAGCTTGTGGCGACATTGGTAAAGGCGCTTTAGCAAGTCCTGAGGTGATAGTAGAAGCCGCCATTAAAAGGCTTAGTAGGCCACTTTTTGCAGGCAAAAAAGTAGTGATCACTGGTGGCGCAACGACAGAAAAGATAGATGACGTTAGAGCCATTACAAATTTCTCAAGCGGCAAGATGGCGATGGCGCTTGCAAGGGCTTTTTACTACGCTGGCGCTGATGTTATGCTGCTTGCTAGCTTTGAAGCGGAAAACGAGCCATTTGGGATTTTGAAATTTGGCTCAAGTAGCGAGCTTTTAGAGCTTTGCAAGAGCGAGTGTGAGAGTGCAAATTTACTTGTGATGTGTGCAGCAGTAAGCGATTTTATGCCGACAAAAATTGACGGCAAGATAAAAAAAGAGGACGTTGGCGAAATTTTAAGCTTAAGTCTAAAGAGAAATGTCGATATTTTGCAAAGCTTAAAAGAGTTTAATTGTAAAAAGATCGGCTTTAAGCTTGAGATCTCAAAGGAGAATGCACACAAAAATGCTAGAGCAATGCTAGAGCAAAAGGGGCTTGACGCAGTTTGCCTAAATATTTTGGGTGAGAAAAATGGCTTTGCAAGCGAGCAAAATGAGGTAAATTTCATCACGAAAAATAATGAAACTTTGCTACCGCTTGCCGCAAAAGACGAGATCGCAAGACATATCGTGGAGCTAGCGGTAAATTTATGATAGAGAAAATTTCTCGCATTCAAAAAATAGCAAAAAATGTAAATTCACCGTTAGTAACTATAAATTCGTCACTTCCGCTTAGTATCTTGGTAAGCCAAAAGATCGGTTTTAACAGATACATTTTAAATTTTGCAAATAAAAATTTAAACACAAAAAGCGCAAAAGAGCTAAACGTAGGCTCGAAATACTGGGGCGAGGTGCAAAGCCAGGGCGAAAATATCGTCATAAAAAATTTATACGAAAAGCCAAGAATTTTAGACGAAGATGTCTTGGCAGATGGGCTAAATCTTATCGAAAATTTGATAGAAAATGAGAATTTATCGTGGTTTTATGACCATTTATTTAAAAGTTTAAGTGAAGCTAAGACAAAAGACGAAATGAAAGTGCTAGCGAAAATGCTCTTTGCTCTGCAAGAAAATGTCTTGCATATACCATTTATTTATAATGGCATAAACGGCGTTTTTCAGCTAAAAAAAGAGGAGAATGATATGAAAATTTTTTTAATATTTTCAAATTTTGCTCCACTTATTTTTAAATTTAAAGATGAAGTTTTATACGAGATCGCCACTCCATTTAATAATGTAGCTAGCTTGTTAAAAAGTGAATTTAGCGCCAACATAACAGTGCAAAATGTGAGTGCTCTTTGGAGCAAAAAAGAACAAATTATTGATATAAAAGGCTAAAGATTGAATGAATTAAACCACCTTGCTATTATCATGGATGGAAATGGGCGCTGGGCTAAAAAACGTGGATTCTTACGGACAAATGGGCACGAAGCTGGAGCAAATGTAGTAAGCAATATGTGCGAATTTTGTATCGATAATGGAGTGAAAATTTTAAGTCTTTACGCATTTAGTACTGAAAACTGGAAAAGACCGCAAAAAGAGATCGAGTTTTTGATGAATTTGCTTAAGAAATTTCTCATTTTAAAGCGTGCTGATTTTATAAAAAATGGGATCAAATTTAACACGATCGGTGACATTTCGCCATTTAGCGATGAGCTAAAAAACGAGATAGAAATCACCAAAAATGCTACAAGAGAGAATAAAAATTTATTATTAAATTTAGCGATAAACTACGGCTCAAAAGATGAGATCATTAGAGCCGCAAGAAAGCTAACTTTAGAAGGCTGCGAGATAAACGAAGCAAGCCTAAATGCAGCACTTGATGAGAGTGAGCCGGTGGATCTTCTCATTAGAACTGGTGGCGAGAGCAGGCTTTCAAATTTCATGCTTTGGCAAGCAAGCTATGCAGAGCTATTTTTTACGCCCACACTTTGGCCTGACTTTAGCAAGGATGAGCTTGCAAATATCGTTAGTAAATTTAAAAACATAGAGCGAAGATTTGGCGGAGTTTAGCGAGATAATGGATAATTTAGTCATCTTTTTTGCCGTTTTTGCTTTTGTTTTGGGTATTTGCGTGGGCTCATTTTCAAATGTGCTGATATATCGCCTACCAAAAAATGAGAGCATAAATTTTCCAGCTTCTCATTGCCCAAACTGCGATCATAAGCTAAATTTCTATCACAATGTTCCAATTTTTTCGTGGATATTTTTAGGCGGCAAATGTGCCTTTTGTAAGCAAAAAATAAGCCTCATTTATCCAGCAATCGAGCTAGTTTCTGGGATACTTTTTTTGATCTGTTTTTTTAAAGAGTGCGGCGAAATTTTAAGTATAGAAACATTGCTTTACGCGCTATTTTTAGGGCTTTGTTTTATAATGCTGCTAGCTCTTAGCGTCATAGATATAAGATATAAAGCTGTGCCGGATCCGCTTCTTTTTGCAGCACTATTTTTCGCATTTATCTACGCTTTGATACTTTTTATAGTTAAAGGAAATTTTGCCCAAATTTTAAATTTATTCCTTTTTGCACTTATCTTTTGGGTGCTTAGATTTGTCGTAAGTTTTGCCATAAAAAAAGAAGCGATGGGTAGTGCAGATATCTTTATAGCAGCGATCATCGGAGCTATTTTGCCAGCCAAACTGGCTCTAGTGGCGATCTATCTTGCAGCGCTTTTTACACTTCCAGTCTATGCGCTCGTTCAAAAAAAGGGCTATGAGCTGGCTTTTGTGCCATTTTTAAGTCTTGGCTTACTTATTGCATACGCTTTTAAAGAGCAAATTTTAGAAATTTTAAGGTTTATTTATGAGTAGAGTGAATAGATATCTTTTGTTTAACTTCCTAGGGACTTTTGGGTCGCTATTTAGTACGCTTTTTTTGATCATGTCGATCGTATTCTTCATCCAGATCGCGCGCATCACTTCTTACATTGAAATCAGCTTTGGCGAGCTTTTTAAACTCTACTCATTTATGCTTCCACGCGTACTACTTTTTGTCGTACCTATCGCATTTTTTGTATCACTTGCGATGACACTTTTTAGGCTATCAAAAGAGAACGAGAGTATCGTAATTTTTACGCTTGGTGGCTCACCAAATAAGATTGCTAAATTTTTCTTAATATTTTCAGCATTTTTAAGCACCGCTCTACTTGTAATCGCTACCATAATGATACCAATAGCTGCACAGCTAAATGCAAATTTTATTGATTATAAAAAGACTGTTGCAAAGCTAAATTTAAAACCAACTCAGTTTGGACAAAAATTTTCTGACTGGATGGTCTATGTGGGTAGTGAAATGCAAGATAACAACGGCACTACCTATAAAGATATCGTGATGTTTAATCCTTACATTAAAGACTCCCAACGCTTAATCACTGCTAAAAATGCAAAGATCACTAATACAAATCAAAGCATTGAACTCTCCTTAGCAGATGGAAAAATGTATGACATAAAAGATGAAATTTATCATCAAAGTAACTTCAAATCTATGAAGATAAGGACTACCCAAAGTGAAGAGATAAGCGATATAGGCAGTATAAAAGAGTACTGGACGGAGGCAAATAGTAGTGAAAAAAGAAGAAAAGATCTTAGTACGTATGTACTTGTTGCACTATTTCCACTTGCCAGTACACTTTTTGCTATAAGCTTTGGCATCGTTACTTATAGATATGAAAAAGGCATGGTTTATGTTGGGACATTTGGCGTTTTATTTGGGTATTTTACGCTCATAATGCTATTTTCATCAAAGCCATCTTTTGCGATTCCACTCATATTTTTTGTTTTTTTATTGGCAGGAATTTTGCTTTTTAAAGCCAAGATCATGCGAAGATACTAATGAAAATCCAACTAATTTATAGCTACGATGGCTCCAAATTCCAAGGCTCGCAAACTCAGCCGCATAAAAATGGCGTAGAAGATGAGCTTTCGCGTGCTCTAGCTCACGTTGGAATATTTGAAAAAATAGTCTCTAGCTCACGTACAGACAAAAACGTTCATGCGATTAATCAAAGCTCAAGCGTAATTTGTGGCGATCATTTTAAAAATTTAGAGCATCTAAAAGAGCTAATCAACCGCCATGCTCATCCAAATATTCATATAAAACGTATAAATTTAGTTGATGAAAACTTTCAAGCAAGGTTTGATGCCGTAGCAAGGTCTTATAGATACATTATAGATCATGGAGAATTTGATGTTTTTAGCTCAAACTATAAAGTCTTTTTGCCAAAATTTGATATCAAAAAAGCAAATGAAATTTTATCTAATTTTGTTGGTGAGCATGATTTTAGCTCCTATATGAAAACAGGAAGTAACACAAAAAGTCCGGTGCGAGAAATTTTTAAGGCATTTTGTTATGAATACAAAAACCAAACTATCATAGTTTTTAAAGCAAATGGATTTTTACGCGCACAAGTACGGCTTATGGTTGCAAATCTACTTAAAGCCTTAAGTATCAAAAATGGTGGTAAGCTCATTAATGTTTCACTTAACGGATACCCCGCCCTAACTCGTATCCCAGCTCCAGCTGAAGGACTTTATCTAAATAGAGTTTTTTATAAATTTAACTAGGTTTTTAGAATATTCAATAGTAAGCTTACTTAAAATATTAAATAAAGAATCTTAACCCTCCTTCAAATTTTTAACGCAGTAAATGATAAAGAAAAACTTTTTAAGATCCACTCTGACTCACCTAAAGCCTGCCCACTTGGTAGCAAGATCGAGGGACTTTTAACTGGTCACTTCCTAAAAGCACAAGAAGCTTTAGAGGATAGTTTAAGAAGCATTACTTTACAAGATCTATTAGATGAGCTTATTGATTTATAAAATTTAAAAAGTAGGCAAACCAAGTTATAGAATTTAAAAAGTAGGCAGATATATAAAAAAACCAATCTATTTTATTTATTAGGAACGCTATGCGCTCCTAACTATTTTTATATATATTTTATGTAAGAATTTTTATAAATTCCTAGATTTTATTACTCTTTGCTTTTCTCTTTTTTAGCTTTGCTCTTTTTCTCTGCTTTATCTTTTGGGCTTTCTTTCTTATCTTTGACTTCTTTTACGCTATCTTTAGCACCATCTTTTTTCTCTTTTACTTCATCACTCTTTTTACTTACTTTTTGTTTTGTGTCATCTTTTTTAGATTTTGTTTTAGCTTTTGTTTCGTCTATCTTTGTAGTGCCTGATACTGATATATCTGATTTTAAATTTTCAAATGTCTTATCACCTATACCATTTACATTTTTTATATCTTCTATTGAGTTAAATTTATTTGCTTTTCTATACTCTATTATTGCATCTGCCTTTGAAGATCCTATGCCATCTAAACTCATTAACTCTTCTTTTGTGGCGGTGTTTAAATTTATGGCTGCTAGTAATGTAGAAGCTGCTGCTAATAGTGAGAATATAATCTTTTTCATTTTTGTCCTTTTTGGGTAAATTTGGGTTTGGAGTCTATCATATTTGGTGTTTTTAGTCAACACTCGCATAAAAACATAAGCTAAAAGATATTTATAAATGTAAAGATAAAAAGTCTAATTATTTAAAAATATAAATAAATTTTAGATTTGATATTTTGTTATAAATTAAGAAATAATACTAAAAGAAGATTGTTTAGATAAAGAAGATTAAAAATTAACAAAGCCCGCAACGACCTACTTTTCCAACATCCCAGTAAGGGAGAGTATCATCAGCCAGGACGAGCTTAGCTTCTTGGTTCGAGATGGAGCAAGGCGTTTCCTCGTCTGTATAGTCACGGGCAGTGTTAAATAAAAGATATATTAGATAAATCTCTTATTTAACACTACTTGATAAAGTTAAAAGTCATAAACAAAGTTTTGCAAAAACATATCTTATTAAGTTTTTATCCTTAACAAGGAAGTGATGCTTATAAAAAGATAAGCAGACGAGCTATTAGTACTGGTCAGCTAAAGGACTTTCATCCATTACACACCCAGCCTATCAAACACATAGTCTATATGAGCTCTTAAAAGAAGATTCATCTTGGAGTTGGCTTCCTGCTTAGATGCTTTCAGCAGTTATCACATCCCAACATAGCTACCGAGCGGTGCTCTTGGCAGAACAACTCGTGCACCAGTGGTTGGTTCGACCCGGTCCTCTCGTACTAGGGTCAACTCTCCTCAATCTTCTTGCGCCCACGGCAGATAGGGACCGAACTGTCTCACGACGTTCTGAACCCAGCTCGCGTACCGCTTTAAATGGCGAACAGCCATACCCTTGGGACCTGCTCCAGCCCCAGGATGCGATGAGCCGACATCGAGGTGCCAAACCTCCCCGTCGATGTGAGCTCTTGGGGGAGATCAGCCTGTTATCCCCGGGGTACCTTTTATCCTTTGAGCGATGGCCCTTCCACACAGAACCACCGGATCACTAAGACCGACTTTCGTCTCTGCTTGACGTGTATGTCTCGCAGTTAAGCTGGCTTATGCCTTTATACTCTACGAACGATTTCCAACCGTTCTGAGCCAACCTTTGTAAGCCTCCGTTACATTTTGGGAGGCGACCGCCCCAGTCAAACTACCCACCAGACATTGTCCTACTTGAGGATAACTCAAGCTAGTTAGCTATCAGAATAAAAAAGAGTGGTATCTCAACAATGGCTCACCATAAACTGGCGTCTATGGATCAAAGCCTCCCACCTATCCTGCACATTTTTATCCCAATAGCAGTGTCAAGCTGTAGTAAAGGTCCACGGGGTCTTTCCGTCTTGCCGCGGGTAGGAGGAATTTTCACCTCCACTACAATTTCACTGGATCCCTCTTCGAGACAGCTCCCATCTCGTTACGCCATTCATGCAGGTCGATATTTAATCGACAAGGAATTTCGCTACCTTAGGACCGTTATAGTTACGGCCGCCGTTTACTCGGGCTTCGATCAAACGCTTCGCAGAGCTAACGTCATCAATTAACCTTCGAGCACCGGGCAGGCGTCACACCCTATACATCCTCTTACGAGTTAGCAGAGTGCTGTGTTTTTGGTAAACAGTCGGGAGGGACTCTTTGTTGTAACCTTCAATGCTTACGGAGTAAATCCTTAACAAAGTTAGGCACACCTTATACCGAAGATACGGTGCTATTTTGCAGAGTTCCTTGAAGAGAGTTCTTCCACGCGCCTTAGAATACTCATCCCACCCACCTGTGTCGGTTTACGGTACGGGCAACTATAACTAAACTTAGAAACTTTTCTTGGCTCGACAGTATCGGCAATTCGCTATCCATTCCGAAGAACTTCAAACGCCTGTGGGGTCTCGGCTTAAAAAGATCCGGATTTGCCTGAATCTTAACCTACACCTTTCGACTAGCACTACCATCCGCTAGCTTGCTTAACTCTAAGCGTCCTTCCATCGCACATTATAGTTGGCATTGGAATATTAACCAATTTTCCATCGCATACCCCTTTCGGACTTTGCTTAGGACCCGGCTAACCCTACGATGACGAGCATCGCGTAGGAAACCTTGGGTTTACGGCGTTGGGGATTCCCACCCCAATTATCGCTACTCATGCCTGCATGCTCACTTGTATTCGCTCCAGCACTCCTTACCGGTATACCTTCAACGCAAATACAACGCTCTCCTACCACTTAGTAAAACTAAGTCTAAAGCTTCGGTACTCATTTTAGCCCCGTTATATTTTCCGCGCAGAATCACTAGACCAGTGAGCTATTACGCTTTCTTTAAAGGATGGCTGCTTCTAAGCCAACCTCCTGGTTGTTTAAGTAACTCCACATCGTTTTCCACTTAAATGAGATTTAGGGACCTTAGCTGTTAGTCTGGGTTGTTCCCCTCTCGACGACGGATTTTATCACTCGCCGCCTGACTGCCATGATTACACACTAGGTATTCGGAGTTTGATAGGGTTTGGTACATTGGTGTATGCCCTAGCCCATTCAGTGCTCTACCCCCTAGTGTTACTACATGACGCTATACCTAAATATATTTCGGAGAGAACCAGCTATCACGATGTTTGATTGGCCTTTCACCCCTATCCACAAGTCATCCCATAGCTTTTCAACGCTAGCGGGTTCGGTCCTCCACCGGCTCTTACACCGGTTTCAACCTGCTCATGGATAGATCACATCGTTTCGGGTCTGCAACGTCTGACTAAACGCCCTATTAAGACTCGCTTTCGCTACGGCTCCGGGTTTCCTTAACCTTGCCAGACATCACAACTCGCAGGCTCATTATGCAAAAGGCAGTCCATCACCCTGATAAATCATAGGGCTCTGAATGATTGTAAGCAAATGGTTTCAGGTTCTATTTCACTCTGATCACCTCAGTTCTTTTCACCTTTCCCTCACGGTACTTGTGCACTATCGGTCTAGTAGTAGTATTTAGGGTTGGATAGTGGTCTACCCAGCTTCAGACAGAATATCACGTGTTCCGCCCTACTCAGGATACTGCTAAGTAAAACAAAGCTTTCATATACGGGAGTATCACCCTCTATGCTTAATCTTTCCAAAATATTCTATTAGCTAAGTTTAGTCTATATTGCAGTCCTACAACCCCGTTAGTAAACTAACGGTTTGCCCTCTTACGCGTTCGCTCGCCGCTACTAGCGTAATCTCTTTTGATTTCTTTTCCTGAGGGTACTAAGATGTTTCAATTCCCCTCGTTCGCTCCATATTAGGTAGTTAAGCTCGCGCTTAACTGGGTTGCCCCATTCAGAAATTCCCGGATCAAAGCCCCTTGACGGCTCCCCGAGACTTATCGCAGCCTGGCACGTCTTTCATCGCCTCTACTAGCCAAGGCATCCACCACTTGCTCTTTGTAGCTTACCTTTTCTATATTAGATTATTCTAATTCGCATCACTTCCTTGTTAAAGATAACTTTATGTTACTAAATTTAAATCCCAGCTCTCAAGACGGAAAGCATTGACTACTATTTAGATAAGTTTTAAATCCTAAATAGATTGTGATGTCAAACTTTTGCATTAAATGCAAAGAGAATAGAAATTTAAATCTTTAACAAGTCCTGTAAAATTGTTTTTAAAACTTGCTTGTGACTATTAACAATATTAATTAAAAGAACATTTAGACAAAAGTCTAATTAGAAAGTTTAAATTTTTAAGCTCTCTAATTAGACTTAATATAGTTAAACTATTTTATGGTGGAGAATAGCGGGATCGAACCGCTGACCTCCTGCGTGCAAAGCAGGCGCTCTCCCAGCTGAGCTAATTCCCCAATTAAATTCTCTGGTGGGCCTAACAAGACTTGAACTTGTGACCTCACCCTTATCAGGGGTGCACTCTAACCAGCTGAGCTATAGGCCCCTATAGGTCTATCAATCTTTCAAAACTAAACAAGGATGATTGAGAATATCTTTCTTATAGATATCTTGTGAGAGAATATCTATATGTACTCTAGAAAGGAGGTGATCCAACCGCAGGTTCTCCTACGGTTACCTTGTTACGACTTCACCCCAGTCGCTGATTCCACTGTGGACGGTAACTAATTTAGTATTCCGGCTTCGAGTGAAATCAACTCCCATGGTGTGACGGGCGGTGAGTACAAGACCCGGGAACGTATTCACCGTAGCATGGCTGATCTACGATTACTAGCGATTCCGGCTTCATGGAGTCGAGTTGCAGACTCCAATCCGAACTGGGACATATTTTATAGATTTGCTCCATCTCGCGATATTGCTTCTCATTGTATATGCCATTGTAGCACGTGTGTCGCCCCGGACATAAGGGCCATGATGACTTGACGTCGTCCACACCTTCCTCCTCCTTACGAAGGCAGTCTCATTAGAGTGCTCAGCCGAACTGTTAGCAACTAATGACGTGGGTTGCGCTCGTTGCGGGACTTAACCCAACATCTCACGACACGAGCTGACGACAGCCGTGCAGCACCTGTCTTAACATTTCTGCAAGCAGACACTCTTCTATCTCTAGATGATTTGTTAGATATCAAGTCCGGGTAAGGTTCTTCGCGTATCTTCGAATTAAACCACATGCTCCACCGCTTGTGCGGGTCCCCGTCTATTCCTTTGAGTTTTAATCTTGCGACCGTACTCCCCAGGCGGTATACTTAATCCGTTAGGTGCATTACTGCCAAGACTAGCTTAGCAACAACTAGTATACATCGTTTAGGGCGTGGACTACCAGGGTATCTAATCCTGTTTGCTCCCCACGCTTTCACGCATTAGCGTCAGTTGAGTTCCAGCAGATCGCCTTCGCAATGGGTATTCCTGGTGATCTCTACGGATTTTACCCCTACACCACCAATTCCATCTGCCTCTCCCTCACTCTAGATTACCAGTTTCCCAAGCAGTTCTATGGTTAAGCCATAGGATTTCACAAGAGACTTGATAATCCGCCTACGCGTCCTTTACGCCCAGTGATTCCGAGTAACGCTTGCACCCTCCGTATTACCGCGGCTGCTGGCACGGAGTTAGCCGGTGCTTATTCGTTAGGTACCGTCATTGTTCTTCCCTAACAAAAGGAGTTTACGCTCCGAAAAGTGTCATCCTCCACGCGGCGTTGCTGCTTCAGGGTTTCCCCCATTGAGCAATATTCCCTACTGCTGCCTCCCGTAGGAGTCTGGACCGTGTCTCAGTTCCAGTGTGACTGATCATCCTCTCAGACCAGTTATGCGTCATAGCCTTGGTGAGCCATTACCTCACCAACTAGCTGATACAATATAGCCTCATCCTACACCGAAAAACTTTCCCTATCTAACTTATGTAAGACAGGAGTATAGAGTATTAGCAGCCGTTTCCAACTGTTGTCCTCTAGTGTAGGGCAGATTAGCTATACATTACTCACCCGTGCGCCACTAACTCATAAGAGCAAGCTCTTACTTGTCCGTTCGACTTGCATGTATTAGGCACGCCGCCAGCGTTCACTCTGAGCCAGGATCAAACTCTCCATATTAATTACCTATCAAAATTTATTTGATAGGATTTTATTATGAAGTTTTTAATCAAAAAACTTTTAGTTTTATTTATTAGTTTGTCTAATCTATTATAAATTATAAAATAATAGACTGGCTCAATCGATCACTTGTTTAGATTTCAAAGATTGACTAATAGTTTAACAATTGTAAGTTAAAAGAACTTTCTGCTCTGCGTTTTGCAAAACAGAAAGTGAAGTATATAGAAGTGATGCTTAAATGCAGATAAAAATCAGGATAATTTTTAAAAACCCATAAAGAAATTTTGAAGTCCAACTTTTCCATTAAATATAATATCTTTTTTGTTTGGATCATATTTAAATTCGCTTATTACTTTTTTGTCCTCTTCTTTAAAATATCCAGCAGATATCAAAGTAGGCTCAACAAAAGCTACTTCTGGTACTAGTGTATCAAAAAAATTCGTCAGACTTTCATCGACGCTTATTTTTCCACTAAGAGATAATTTATCAAAAATTTCTGACTGATTTGTTCCCTTTTTAAAGCCATTTACTGCTGCATCTAAATTTAGCTTTAGAGCCTTATCTCCCTTTTTGAAACTTAATGTATCTATTTTTATGGTTGGATTCTTTTCTAAGATTTGATCTATTATCTCATCAAAATTTAATCCAGTCAAAACATTATATTTTTCTTCATTATTTAAATTATTAAGCTTTTCTAATACATTATTTAATGCAGGCACATTGATATTTGAGATTTTGCTATCAAAGATAAAATCTGTATATTTTACTTTATCAACTGCCACTATACCTATTTTTATAACATCGTCTGATTTTCCAAGATCATTTGAGATTTCAAATTTTGAGTCATACTTAAAGTCATCTATCAAAATATTACTTATATCATTAGATGCAAAAGACACCTTTTTAAATTTAACTTTTGCCAAATAAGGTACAAGCTGACTCTCTAAAATTTTTGAAATCTTAACTGGCTCTTTATAACTTGAGTCAATATAAAATCCTTCGATATTTAGATCAACTTTGTTGTACTCACTAAAATCTTTCAAAACAATCTTATCTGCTTCAACCTTTAAGCTGTTTATACTATCTTTTGAATCAAGCGTCATACCAATCTTTATATCTTTTGTATTAACGGCGGTTTTTTGCTTATCATTAAATTCAATATTGCTAAATTTAATATCCACATCTTTATCGCCAGTTAGGCTAACTTTTGTTTTAGTTGTTGCAATAACATTTGAACCCATGAATGTTGCGATAATGTTTTTAATCATATCGTTTTGGATAGAAATTTTTGAGTCGATTTCAAAGCCATCTATAAAAGCAAGCACTGTATGAGAAATTTCATTTTCTACTTTAAAAACCAAATCCTCATTTACATTTTTACCAAATATATTTTCCAAAAGATCTTTTGAAACACTAAAATCAAATGATCCTTTTGAGCCAAAAAAACCTTTTTTGTAATTGTTATTAGAAATTTTAAAGCCCTTAATATTGTTTAGATCATTCACTATCCTTTGATAGTTTTTCTCCACCTCATTTGAAGCAAAACAAACCGCTCCAATGGCTACCACGATAACTACGATTAAAGCAGATATCACCTTTTTCATATTTTTCTCCTTTTTGTCATATTCTGTAAAAAATACCAAATCCCAAACAGCAAGCCAAACATCACTAGCGGCGTGATATATCCGTGTTTGCCTAGATAGTCATTTGCGTTCATAAAATAATCCCCTGCCTTAAAGCTAGCAAACCCGACTATAATCGCCCAAAGAATAGATGAAACCAAATTTATAATGCTAAATTTATAAAATGAATACTTCGTAAGTCCAAGTGCGATAGGCACCAAAGTTTTGACGCCGTAGATAAATTTTTTGATAAATATTATCTTATCACCGTGTTTTTTGGCCAAAATTCCTACATAAGCAAGCTTTCTTTTATGATTTTTGATATAAGGCATAAGTGAGTTTTTATTAAATCTTGCGACATAAAAAATTAGTGTGTCACCGATTGTATTTGCCACGGCAGCGACGATTATACTAAGAGTGATGTCCATCTTGCCAGCAAAACTTAAAATTCCAGCGGCGATTAATGCAACCATACCGCCACCAAGGCTGTAAAAAAACAATACAATATAGCCGTATGTTGAAACTGAGTTTATAATATCTTGCATTAATCTCCTAAAAGTTTAGATGCTGAGGCTATTAGCTGTTCATAGGCATAGCCACTTTGCTTTAAAATTTCTTCCTTTGCACTGATGACTGCTCCACCAAAGCTAGCTCCCGCAAAAAACCCATCATTTGCGGCATATGCGTAGATATCACTTGAAAATTTAAAATCGCTTACTTTACTGTAATTGCGTCCAATATCACCAAAAGCTACTGATAGCTTTGTATCAAGTGTGATCTTGGCATCTTTAATATCGTGGATAATACTATCTTTAAATATAAAAAGCACAAGCGAACTATCTTCATAACCAAGCTGTATACCGATGCTGCCGCCACTTATGCTAACTGGTAAAATTTCACTTGGCGAGTTAATGTTGCCAACAACCATGATGCCATCTCCGCCCATGCCACCAACGACAAAACCGACCTTTTTAACACTTGGAAAGATGATCGTCGCTTTTGACTGCTCGATTAGCTCTTTTATAGGAGCGTTTCTAGCACCTCTCATCGTTGTTATAAACGAGTTAGCCGAGTCCAGCACGAGCTCCTCACTGGCAAAGCCAAGTGAGAAAAATAATAAAATTGAAAAAAGAAATTTCATATCTTGCCGTTATTTTGCAAAATCAACAGCACGAGTCTCTCTGATGACACTTACTTTTATCTCACCAGGATACTGCACCTTACTCTCGATCTCTTGAGCTATCTCTTTTGCTACAAGCACTGCCTCGTCGTCGTTTATGAGTTTAGCATTTGCGATGACACGAATTTCACGGCCTGCATTTATCGCATAAGCTTGCTTGATGCCATCTTTACTTTTTGCGATGTTTTCGATCTCTTCAACACGCTTTAAGAAGCTCTCAAGCACCTCACGCCTTGCACCTGGACGAGCTGCACTTAGTGCGTCAGCTGCGCAAACAGCCGCACTTTCTATACTTGTTGCCTCTTCGTGGCCGTGGTGAGCGTAGATAGCGTTAATGACTACTGGATGCTCTTTATAGCGTTTACAAATTTCAGCTCCAAGATCAACGTGACTACCCTCGTATTCGTGAGTTAACGCCTTGCCGATATCGTGAAGTATGCCAGCTCTTTTTGCAAGTTTCTCATCTCCGCCACACTCAGCTGCGATGATGCCAGCTAAATGTGCCACTTCAAGGCTGTGAGCCAAGGCATTTTGACCGTAGCTTGCTCTAAATTTAAGCTTGCCTATTAGTTTTACGATCTCTGGATGAATTTTATTTAAACCAAGATCCATGACGATATTTTCGCCCTCTTCTTGTATGCTTTGTTCAAATTCTTCAGTCACTTTTTTGTGAAGGTCTTCTATCCTCGCAGGTTGGATTCTTCCATCCTCTACCAAAAGCTCGATCACTCTTGTTGCGATCGCACGTCTGTAAAGATTGAAGCTGCTTAGTATGATCGCGTGAGGCGTATCGTCGATAATGATATCAACGCCAAGCACCATTTCAAGGGTCTTGATGTTACGTCCTTCTTTGCCAATGATCCTACCTTTTAGCTCATCATTTTTAATATTTACGACATTTATCAGACGCTCAGCCGCAAATTCTCCAGCAAATCTTGACGTAGCCTGTGCCAAGATGTAATTAACCCTCTTTTTAGCCTCTCTTTTTGCTTCTTCTTCATACTTTCTAACGATGTGAGCGATATCCGCACGAGACTTCTCCTCGACCTTTTTAAGCACGACTTCTTTTGCCTCTTCTTCTGTTAAACCAGCAGCGTGCTCAAGCACTCTTATCGCTTCTTCTACTTTATTTTGGTAAGTAGCCTTTAAATTTAACCCCTCTTCGTAAGTGACCTTAGCATCTTGCTTATCTTTTTCAAAAAGCTCTTTGCTCTCATTTAAAAGCTCTTGCTCATTTAGCAAAATTTTCTCTTTTTTGGCTAGTTCATCAAATTTACTTGCATACTCTTTTTGAAGCTTTGTCGTCTTGTCATCGTATCTTTTTTTAGCCTCAAATTCAGCCTCTTGTACTGAAATTTTAGAATTTTTTAGCGTTAGCTCAGCTTCATACTCAATAGCTTTTGCTTTTGCTTTTGCTTGTTCTAAGAAGATATTGTAGTTTGCATCATTTATCTTTTTGGCGTATAGATACCCTGCTCCAACGCCCGCCACACCGGCTCCTAAGCCTATTAAAACCTCTATCATTTATTCCTCTTTTTATATAATTTTTATTTGGGGTTATATAAAAGTCTGCTACCGCGTCTTGTGCATTTGAAAGCACATCTTTGGTGTAAAAGTCTTTTATCTCAAGAAAAACTATCCGTTTTGGCTTAATGGGTAAAGAGTCAAAAAATCTATCATAAAATCCTTTTCCATGCCCTATCCTTGCCATAGCTCCATCAACCCCAATCGCTGGAACTACCGCCATATCAAGTCTAACATTATCCATTTTTTTGCCAGATGGCTGTCTGACATTAAATTTATAAGTTATAAATGGCATTCGCAATCTTACCATCTTTAAGCTAAGACCTACCATAAAAGGGGCAAAAATTTCACATTTACGTGATAAATTTCGCCTTATTTTAAGCACATCGACTTCGTAGTTAAGTGGCAAATAAAACAATACTTTCTTAGAATTTGTAAAATTTATCAATTTCAAAAGCGTTTTTGTAGCTTTATAGTGCGAGCATTTGGCCTTAAATTTTGTAAGCTTCATTAAATTTGCTCTTGCATTTTTTCTAAATTCATTTTTTTCTAAATTAACGCTCATTTTATGCTCTTTCTTGTATAATCCTGAAATCTTATTCAAAAGGAAATTTATGACATTAAAACGAGCAATTATAACATCACTTTGCATTTTTGCATTTTTTGGATGCGGCGACGAGAACAAGCAAAAAAAAGAGCAAAATACAAGCGAACAAACGCAAGGCAAAATTTTAGATAAAAATGCCAGCAAAGATGAAAATTTAAGCAAAGACTCACTCACTCCAAAAATAAGTGAAAATGCCCAAGAAAACGAGATAAAAGAGGTAAATCTAAAGCTGCTAAGTGGAGCAACTATGCAGATTACAAAAAGAAGCAATGGCTTTGATGTAAAAGATGGCAAAAAAGCAACTCTTTACGTATTTTTTGCCACTTGGTGCCCTCCTTGCAAGGCTGAGATCCCACACCTAAACAACCTAAGCGAGAAATTTAAGAACGAGCTAGATATCGTTGGTGTGCTACTTGAAGACAAAAGTGAAGATGAAGTAAAAGATTTTGCTCAAAAATATAAAATAAAATACGAAGTCGCGGTTGGCGAGGGAAATTTTTTATTTGAAAAAGCGATGGGCGGCATAAAAGGCTTGCCTGCGTCAGCACTTTTTAAAGCAAATGGTGACTACGTTCAAGGCTACATCGGTCTTGTGCCTGAAGAGATGCTTGAAAACGACATAAATAGGGCCACAAAATAATGCTTGATTTTCTAAAAAAAGGCCTTGAGAAGACTTTTGGAGCGATAAGCTCAGCTAAGAAGTCAAAAAAAATAGACAAAGAGAGCTTAGAAGAAATTTTACTTGAAGCTGACGTAGCCTATGAGATCGTGGAAGAAATTTTATACTACTTACCGCCACAAGATGAAGTAAGTAGAGCCGATCTTAGGCGCGTTATGAGCAGCTATTTTATCTACGAAAATGAGCGTGTGATCGAGCCAGATAAGCCATTTGTCGATCTCATCCTTGGCGTAAATGGTGCTGGTAAGACGACAACGATCGCAAAGCTTGCAAATTTATATAAAAATAATGGCAAAAGCGTCATTTTAGGCGCTTGTGATACATTTAGAGCTGGGGCGATCGAACAGCTACGCCAATGGTCGATCAGACTAAATGTGCCAATAGTCGCCACCCAGCAAGGGCATGATCCTTCAGCTGTGGCTTACGACACGATCAGCTCGGCTCTTGCAAAAGGCATCGACCGCGTCATCTTAGACACGGCTGGCAGGCTTCAAAACCAGACAAATTTAGCAAACGAACTTGATAAGATCGTTCGTATCAGCAAAAAAGCCTACGAAAAGGCGCCTCACCGCAAGATCCTCATACTTGATGGCACGCAGGGCAACGCTGGCGTCGCGCAGGCAAAGGCATTTAACGAGATCGTCTCGCTTGATGGCGTCATCATCACAAAGCTTGACGGCACCGCAAAGGGCGGAGCACTATTTGGCGTAGCAAGAGAGCTTGAGCTACCTATATTTTATATAGGCGTTGGTGAGAGCATGGATGATATCATCAAATTTAACCCAGACGAGTTTTTAGACGAGCTAATGGACGCTATTTTTGAGTAGAGTAAAAATTCTAAGCCGTTTTTGTTTTTTTGCCACTCTTTTGGCGATCGATTTTCTTGCATTCACTCCAAAAAGTCCTGCGATCATCGAAAATTCGTGGGACAAAGCAAACCATTTTTTAGCTTTTTTCGTCCTTTATATACTGCTCTACCTTGGCTATGAGTTTAAAATTTTAAAAAATTTAGCCCTACTTTTAGCCTTCGGCGTGCAAATAGAGCTCGTTCAGGCATTTTTACCAAACAGGAGCTTTAGCCTGCTTGACATCGTGGCTGACATGATCGGAACGGCTTTTGGAGTGATAGTAGTTGAAATTTTAAAAAGGATATATTATGGCAAAAGCAAAGCCAGTTTTTGAGTGTCAAGCCTGCGGTAATCAGCAGGCAAAGTGGCTGGGTAAATGCCCACAATGTGGGGCTTGGGATAGCTTTGTCGAGCTTAGCCAGCAAGAGATAAAGATAAGCAAAGAGATAGCAAAAAGCACCGGAGTAGCCAGCAAAGCCATAAGTATAGACGAAGTTGAAATTCAAAATTTCACGAGATTTAGCACCAAAGATAGCGAGCTAGACCTTGTTCTTGGTGGTGGCGTGGTTGAGGGCTCACTAGTTTTAATAGGTGGCAGTCCGGGCATCGGTAAATCAACCTTGCTTCTAAAAATTGGCTCAAATTTAGCAAAAGACGGTAAAAAAACACTCTATGTAAGCGGCGAAGAGAGCCAAAGCCAGATAAAAATGAGAGCTGATAGGCTAAATGCGGTGGATAAAAATTTATACCTGCTAACTGAAATTTGCCTAGAAGATATCTTGCTTGAAGTGCAAAAGAGCGATTATAAAGTACTCGTGATCGACTCCATACAAACGCTTTATAGCCAAAATATAAGCTCCGCTCCAGGCTCGATCACACAGGTTCGCGAGATCACATTTGAGCTAATGAGGCTAGCAAAGAGCCAAAATATCTGCGTTTTCATCATCGGACATATCACCAAAGAAGGTTCGATCGCAGGGCCCAGAGTGCTTGAACACATGGTCGATGTGGTGCTTTATTTCGAGGGCGATGCGAGCAGAGAGTTAAGAATTTTACGTGGGTTCAAAAACCGCTTTGGCTCGACAAGCGAGGTTGGTATATTTGAGATGAGCCAGCACGGACTGGTAAGTGCAAACGAGGTATCTAGTAAATTTTTCACACGTGGCGGAGCGATGAGTGGCAGTGCGATCACCATCATAATGGAAGGTTCAAGAGCGCTTAGCATCGAAATTCAGGCACTTGTTTGCGAAAGCGCCTACCCAAAACGAAGCTCGACTGGCTTTGAGAGAAACCGCCTAGATATGCTGCTAGCACTTCTTGAGCGCAAGCTTGAAATTCCACTTGGGCACTACGACGTCTTTATAAACATTTCAGGTGGCGTTAAGATAAGCGAGACTGCGGCCGATCTAGCCGTCATAGCAGCGATAATCAGTAGCTTCAAAAACCGCCCTATTAGCAAGGATAGTGTATTCATCGGTGAGCTAAGCCTAAACGGCGAAATAAGAGAAATTTTCAACCTAGATCAGCGCCTAAAAGAGGCAAAAATGCAGAAATTTAAAAATGCTATCATCCCAAACAAGCCGCTTGACACGCAAGGGTTAAAATGCTTTTACGCCAAAGATATCACACAAGTGCTTGAATGGATGTAAATTTATCTTGCCAGCAACTTAATATCAATACTTTGCTGGCTAGGCCATGTTTTTTGAAATTTATCTTTTACATAAATCTGTGAGCATCTATGCTTTTTCTTTGAAATTTAAATTATAAAAATTCCGTTCTTTGCTTATAAAATACCTATGCCCTCTTATCCACTTTAAGCTTTGCCACTTTTTCTAAAATTTCAAACATACTCTTGCCACTATCAAATTCACTCTTTATAAATTTATAAAGCTCTTTAAATCTCTCATCGGCTTCAAGCTTATAGGTGTGAGATTTTTTAGTAACTTGTATAGGTGTAAATTTCTTCTCTTTGGCGTTGTCTTCTTTTTCAAGATTATCTATATTCTGAACACCTTTTTCGTTTAGCTCTTTTAATATATTAACAGTATTTTTAGCATCTTCGCCAGATAAAGTTATATTAAACCGCTCTTTTAGTGCATATTTAGCCCACTCCTCTTTAAACTCATCAACGCTCATATCGCTATCAAGCAGATCAATAGTCCTTGAGTTTTGCATAAATAGCAAATCGCTATCGCCACGATATTCATTTAAAAATTCATTTACAGTATATGGGGTATCTCTTAAAATTTTTGGCTTATCATTATCTGGTTTTGCTTGCTGACCTTGTATATACTCTACAAATAAACCCTTGCTTTCATTTATGAAATTTTTAAGATCTGATAGCTGTTCACTTGTAAAGTCAGGATCATAGCCTCTGAGCTTTCCTATGATAGTGACTTTTGCTTCATCTCCCTTTGTAAAGCCAGATAGTGGATATATATGTCTATCATAAGACGCAGCTTGAGCTTTTCTATCAAGCCTTGCGTATTTAGGAAAGCTCATACCATATCCCATATCGTTACTAAGTATCTCGTTTATATCATTAAATTTAAAGCCCATCTCTCTTGCTATGTTCTCTCTTGAGAGATAGTTAGAAGTTGGGAGGTTATTAGAAATTTGCATTTTACTATCCTTAGTTTCTTTGGCTCCATTAAATCTTAATTAAAGATATCGTCTTTTCTTTAAAAAATTTTATAAAAATACGTTTTTTAAATTTATCAAAAGTAGCTAAAAGATATTAAAAAGCTTTGTAAAAATGCATAAATTTTAGACAATCATCACTGCAGCTACAGCAAATCCACCGTCGTGAGTTATGCTAAGGCTTGCTTCTTTGATATTAAAATTTGTATAAATTCTTGGGCTAAATTTTATCTTTGGTGCGTTTTTTGCGTCTTTGCTAAGTACAATGTCTAAAAAGCCACACTCTTTGCTGATGCCCACACCAAGTGCTTTGCTAGCTGCTTCTTTGGCCGCCCAAAATCCAGCCAAAGTCGCATCATTTTTTGCTAGCGCGATCTCGTCATCACTAAGAAATTTTTTTAAAAAAAGCTCGCCATAACGAGCTTTAAGTCTAGAAATTCTATCTATTTTAATGATATCAATACCTATCATTGCACCACAAAATCAGTAAAAAATATGTTTTTGATGTAGCCATCATTTAGCACTTCATTTAGCTTGCCGACGATCTCGTCTTTTAGCCTATCTTTGCCTTTTGCGGTGCTTACTTCTTCGTAAGTTTTTGATGAAAGTGTTCTGATGATAATATCTCTTAAAAGTGCTTTTTTCTTATCAAGCTCAGGAGTTAGCAACTCATCGCTTTGCTCCATATCAATCTTGGTTTTAAGAAATCTTGAGCCATTTTCACTAAGCAAATTTACAATGAACTGATCAAGCGGATATATCGGTCCCATATTTGAATAGTCGTTGCTACCATGCTTTGTCTTATTTTGAGCTGGCATGGACTGCGTTTGAGTCTGAGCTGGTGCTTGCATCATATTTGCCTCTTTTGGCTCGTCAGAACTAAGCATCAAAAACGCGACTAGCCCTCCAATAACTAGCAGCAAAACAAATATCGCAATGATAATTATCATTAATGCACCATTGCCACCTTTTTTTGCTTTTTTCTCTTCAACTTCTTCAGCCATCTTTCCTCCTTTAAGTTTTGGCTATAATTATACAAAAAATTCGCAAAAATGAGAAAAAATGATACATAAAACAAATGCTGCTAGAGCTTTAGACAAGCTAAAAATTAATTATGAAATTTTAGAGTATGAGGTCGATTTAAACGACCTTTCAGCCATTCACGTAGCAGCTAGCACCAAGCAAAATATAAAGCAAATTTATAAGACTATCGTTTGTGAGTGTGAGCCTAAAAATTTCGTTGTTGCTTGCTTGCAGGGCGATTTGGAGCTTGATCTAAAAGCACTTGCTCACGCGTGTGGTGCCAAACGCTGCGAGCTTATAAATTTAAAAGACTTAGAAAAGATCACTGGCTACATCAGGGGCGGCTGCTCACCGCTTGCTATGAAAAAACACTTTGCAACATTTATCGATGAACGTGCAAAAGAGCAAGAATACGTGTTAGTAAGTGCTGGAGTAAGAGGCAAACAGATAAAAATAGCACCAAATGATCTTTTAAAGGCTTGCGAGGCAAGTTTTGCCAATATAGCTAGGCTAGCTCTTTAAAAACTCTATAAATTTAAACTTCTCGCCTAAAAACTCTGGTGAGAGTAGAAATTTTGCCTGTTTAGCTGCATTTTCATAGGCTTGCTTGCTACCTTTTTCAAGCACTAAAGATAAAATTTCATCCACGCCAAGATCACAAACTAAAGCTTCGTTTTGTTTTTTAAATTTAAGCATCTCAAAGCCAGCCTCGCAAAAAGCCTCTTTTACTTGTTTAAAACAAAGGCTATATGTTAGATCCGAGCTTTTAAAATATGGCTCAAGGTCTGAAATTTCAAATAAAGAAAATACTTGATGGTCTTTAAAAAACCTTAGGCTAAACTCATTTTTTGGCTCAAATTCGCCGTAGTCAAAGCTTAAAAATCTCATCTTTTTTGCTGCACTTGCAAGCTGGAGCGCAAATTTAGCGTAGCTAGTTGATATCTCGCCCTTTTTTATGCCAAATTTCTTTGCAAGAGTTAGCAAGTTTTGATCCGCTTTTTGCCATTGAAATTTTAGATCATTATCCACAAAAAGCATATTTTGCCCATCTATCACCTCGCAACTAAATGCGTCAAGCAGCTCATTTGAGATGACAAAAATTTCATCAAACGAGCACTCGCCCAAATTTTCATAGTGTTTTATTTTTACTTTGCCACCAAAGCATTTTGTAAAAGTCTCAAGCTGTTTTTTACGTAAAATTTCATGAGGTTCGATGATTATAAACTCTAAATTTGGCAAAATTTCTGGCTCAAGCGTAAAAATTCCTTGCGCAAAGTCAGCTAGCATATCGCCAGAGTTTGCACCGATCTCCACAATCTTGCAAGAGCTAGAAATTTCGCCGTTTCTAAGCAGCTTTAAAAAGTAGTTTGCAAGGCAGGCGCCAAAGAGATAGCCAACGCTTACATTTGTGTAAAAATCGCCCTTTTTACCGATATCTATGCCAAATTTATAGTAGTTTTCATTGACCCAGATATCAAAAAACTCGCTAAATTTCATAGATCAGGCAGCTTCCAACCTCTGTAAAACGCAAACATCCTAACTGTAATGCCAGCAGCGAGCAAGAGCATGGTAAAAAATATATTGGTAAGGCCTAGATGATATAGCACAAAGTAAACAAGCCCCACACCAAGGCTTATCGTGCCGTAAAGTCCGGTGCGTAAAAACCATGGAATTTCATTTAGCAAAATATCTCTTAAGATACCGCCGCCAACTCCGTTAAAAAAGGCGATCATCATCACACCAAAGATGTTGTAGTTGTACTCAATGGCAACCATCGCACCAACGATCGAAAAACAAATAACATCGATCGCATCGGCGAAGATAAATACAAATTTTCGCTCCAAACCTTCTCTTTTTATGTGTAAATTTGCCACTCTTGAAACAATCAACATAAAAATAACAACGCTTACTGGCATGTAGTGTGTAAATGAATAAACCGCCCTACCAACAAGCATATCACGCATGATACCGCCACCAAGTGCAGTCAAAAATGCAGACAAAAAGACTCCAAGCCAGTCACACTCCTTTTTTACTGCAAATAAAAAGCCACTAAGTGCAGCTGATGCGATACCGACGTATTCGACAAAAAGTATTAAACTCATATTTTTTCCTTAAAAGGTCGCATTTTATAATGAACTCTCATAAAAAATCATTAATAATATTTTTACCATTAGTTTATTTTAGGCTATAATAACGAAAAATTTAAGGAAGGAATTTTAATGAAAAGACTATTGATCATATTTCTTGCTAGTTTATTTTTCACGCCATGCTTAAATGCTGATGTGATCCAAAATCAAAAGCTAAAAAATGCAATAAATATTTTAAATGCTTTTGGTGCGAGAAATTTAAAGCCAAACACTAAATTTGAAGGCATAAAAGCGATCGCCATAATCCCTGATGTGACAAAAGCAGGCGCTGTTGTAACTGGCTCAACAGGTAAAGGCGTATTTATCGCTAAAAACGATGATGGTGAATGGTCAAGTCCATTTTTTGTAAATTATACATCTGGAAGCATAGGCTTACAGCTTGGTTACAGCTCAGCTGATATGATCATTTTATTTAAAAATTCAGAAGCTTATGCAAATTTATTTAATGCAAAAGATACGATCAGCCTAAAGGCAGAAGCAACTGGTGGCGTTGGTAATGAAGTAGCGATCACAAGTGATTTGCCTGAAATTTCAGCATTTGCTGAGGAGCGTGGCAAGACAAGTGGTGCTTTTGTGGGAGTTAGCCTAGATGTGGCAAGGCTAAAAATAAATAGACAAGATACAAATGATTACTATGAGCGAATGTATGATTTTGAAAATATCTACAACAATAGTCCAAAAGCTAGTAAATACACAATAAAATTTAAAGAAATAATCTCAAAATACTTCTTATAGCTCAAATTCCTTGACTCATTAAGTGGGTCAAGAGCTCTTTTTATTTTTACTTTTTTGATTAATTTTATAGAAGTTATGGCTTAGCTTTTTGCTAAACCATAAATAGTGAAACAAAGCGTTTTTTAGGGATTGGAGAAAATTGAGTCATATACTCAAACGCCTCTTCGTAATCGCCATCTGTATATTGTGCAACTTGTTCGATAAGCTCATAAAGCTCCTCATCGTCCATAGAATCAAAACTGCCTCTATTTTCTAAAACCTCTAACAAAACGGCGTCTAATTCAAGCTCGTCGTAAGTCATTTTATTCCTTAATTTTGATTTAAAAAATGCGACACTATACCAAAACAATCTTATAAAATACTTTACTTGAAATTTGTAAGAAATTTTATGCTTTTTTTATAAGTAAAGTTGTAAAATCCTTATATTCATTATCATTTTAGTTAGGTTTTTGTGGATAATTTTGAACTATTTTATAAGCATTTTAAAGAGTTTTTAGAAGCCTTTGGGCAGAAAAGCTCAGAGTTAAAAGAACAAATTTTGCATGTACTTTTCATTAGCAACTCTCATCTAAGTGCTCAAGAAATTTCTTCAGAAATTTACAAAATACACAAGAATGAAATTTCAATGACATCAATTTATTCTTTTTTAAATTTTCTCGAAATGCATCATCTTACAAACTGTTTTGAAGAAAATGGAGTAAAAAAATTTGAGTTAAATTTAAAATCCTCGCACGACCATTTGATATGTGAAATTTGTAAAAAGATAGTTGATTTTGAAGATGAGATGATAGAGCAAAGGCAAGAGCAAATTTGCAAAGAAAAAAATTTTAGTGAGCAGTCACATACGATGATACTTTATGGTATTTGCAGTGATTGCCAAGAGAAAAATGGAAATTAAATTTTATCATTTCATTTTACTTTTTGATAATGAAAAACAAAAAAATTTAAGATTTATTTAAGCTGTGAAATAGATAATACGCAATTAAAAAAGGATAAAAATGGATATAAAAACACAAACTTTAGCACAAGTTGCAAGCTATTTTTCAATGATAGCTCACACAAACGGTAGACTAAGAGTAAGAGTTAGTCCAAAGATAAAAGAGCTAAGTAGCAGCGTGAATTTAGCTAGCCTAGATGATGTGATAACTCAGATAAATGGTATAAAAAATGTAAAATTTAACAAGCTAATCGGCTCTGTAACGATCGAATATGATCATGAAATTTTTCCAAAAAACCTTTGGGAAGATCTTTTAAAAGGGCAAAATTTAGAAGAGATTTCAACTAGAGTAAATGAAGTTGCAAAAGAAGTAAAATATGCTTAATGAACTTTTAAATGCATCATACACCAGCGAAAAAAACGCACTTAGTTTATATGAAAATTTAGCTTCATTTGGTGATGTTTTTAACGAGATCGCAAATATCAGAAAAAATGCGATCATCTTGATAGAAAAATTTGCGAGCACACATGATTATGAGCTTGCTTGCGAAAATGAAGCTATATTTTTACCAGCAAAAAATAAAGAAGATGCGCTAATACAAGCTTTAAACTACGAGTTAGAGCTAAATAAAATGTATGAAAAATTTTGTGAAAGCTTAGATGACGAAGAGCTAAAAGATCTATTTTTTAGACTTTGGGCTACTTCAAATAACGAATATATCACCTCTCTAAAGCAACGCTTAAAAGAAATTTATAGTGGCTGTGAAATAAAAAATGAGCTAAATTTAAATGAAATTTCACAAAATTTTGAGCAAAATGGCATAACAAATATTTTAGAAAACTATCAAAATGACTTTAATGAGATAACTAAAAGCTTGCAAAATATCGCAAGCGGCAAAGCTGATAAAAGCGAGTTGGCAAAGATAACTAATAATCCAAATTTCTCGTTTTTTAGCGGACTTGCGCTTGGGGCATTAGGCATTTCAGTAGTTAGCAAAAATTTTAATAAGGATGAAGAAAATGAATAATTTACAAAATCAAACAAAGAAAGGATTTAAAATGGCATTACCATTTTTAGCAGGTTTAGCAGTAGGCGGTTTAGCAATAGCTGCTTGGAATAAAAGAGATAAGATCAAAGAGTACGCCCAAGATGGCTTAGATAAAGGCAAAGAGGCTGCAAAAGATCTTTACAAAAAAGGTAAAAGTGTTGCAAAAGATGCAAAAGACTTTATAGTAAAAGAAGAGAAAAAAGTAAAACGTGGTGCTAAAAAAGTAGAAAAAGAGGCTGAAAAAGTGGTAAAAAAAACAAGAAAACCACGCGCTAAAAAGCCAGCTGCTCCAAAAGCTATAACACCAAACGATATAGCTTAAGGATAGAGAATGCAAGAAAATAGTCTTTTTACACTTTCAAGCACAAGACTTCCATTTGATCACTTCATCAGCGGTGCTTTAATCGCTGGCATGGGCGCAGCTGCACTTGGCTTTAGCGACTATCTAAATAATAGAGCAACTAAAAAAGATGTTGCTAAAAAGATAGCGAAATACGCTGTAACAGGTGGTTTTGTAGGTGCTGTTGGCATTCATGCTTCAAATTTAATAGCACAAAAAAAATATCTAAATGCAGCAGCTTTTACAGCAGCTGGCATCGGCGGTCTTTTGATAGCAGAAAAACTAATAAAATTGGAGAGTAAATAATGAATAACCCTTACATCAACGAAGAAAACGTGGCAAGTGAAACTGCGGCTAACAATGCAGCAGCTACTCAGCCAAGCGCAATCGATAATGCAATAAACAATGCAGCTCAAAATTTACCATTTGTACCTGAAAATTTTAATGCTGCTGGCTTTGTAAAAGGTCTAGTTTTAGGTGGTATCGCAGCTTATGTACTGACTAATCCAAAAGCACAAGAGTGCGTATTTAAAGCGATTATCAAAGGTGGCGAGCTTATAAATGCTGGCATAGAAGAACTAA
This sequence comes from Campylobacter concisus, assembly GCF_002165775.1. Taxonomy (NCBI): domain Bacteria; kingdom Pseudomonadati; phylum Campylobacterota; class Epsilonproteobacteria; order Campylobacterales; family Campylobacteraceae; genus Campylobacter; species Campylobacter concisus. The sequence continues at coordinate 41,367 of NZ_NDYP01000010.1, forward strand.
AAGAGCGTTTTGAAGATGTCAAAGCAGAACTTGACTCACAAAAATAAGATCACTCTAGCTCACAAGAGTAAAAATAGAGCGAGGTTTATTTGCGAGAGCCTAAACGCTAGAAGCGACGTCAGTGCTATCGAGGCTGCGATCTCGGAACGAACTGATGCACTAAGTGTTCGTGTAAATAAATACGCAAAAAGTATTGTTGTCGAGTTTGATAAAAGCTATGAGAAAATTTTAGATTTTATAAAAAGCTATGATTTTCCAACAAAGGCAAAAGATCCAAATTTGCCAAGCAAGGCAAATATCTATAAGGCTGCTGCTGCACTTGGCATAACGCCATTTATGAGTAATAAAACTCTAAAATCAGCCGTGACTCTTTATGCCACAGCGCCAAATTTAATAGAGGGTGCAAAAGAGCTAAGGCATGAGGGCGTCACTTCAAAAGTACTTGAGGCAACTGCCATTGGTACTAGCTTAGCAATGGGCGATCATTTAGCAGCAAATAGCACAAATTTGATGATAAATATCGGCGAATATATGGAAGAAAGTGCTAGCCACAGAAGTGATGATCTCATCAAAGAGCTAGCAAAACCAAATATCGAAGAAGTCTGGGTCGAGAGAAATTTAAATGGTGAAAAGACGCTTGAAAAAGTAAAAACCGAAAATTTAAAAAAGGGCGACATCGTAGTAGTCGGAGCTGGTGAGACGATAGGCGTTGATGGTTATATCGTTGAAGGTAACGCCGATGTAAATCAAGTCTCAATGACTGGAGAGGCTGAACCTATACCAAAAGCTAGAGGCGACCGTGTTATAAGCGGCACCGTAGTTGATGAAGGTAGGATAAAAATTTGGGCTGAAAATGTAGGTAGCGACACAGCGACAGCTAGGATCAAAGAGTACATACAAACTTCACTCAATGAAAAATCAGCCATTGGTGTAAAAGCGTTAAAACTAGCCGATAAACTTGTGCCTGTTACGCTCTCGCTTGCTGGACTTTCATACATTATAAATAAAAATATGAATAGTGTTGCTAGCGTACTTCAAGCGGACTACTCTTGCGCATTAAAGCTTGCTACACCAGTTGCTTTTAAATCAAGCATCTCAAAAGCTGGTAGAAACGGCATTCTTGTAAAAGGCGCAAAGGCGATCGAGGCTTTAAGCTCAGTTGATACTTTTGTATTTGACAAGACCGGCACTCTTACACATGGACGCCTAAGTGTAGTTGAAATTTACTCATTTAAAGAAGGCTTTTCTCAAAATGATATATTAAATTTAACTGCAAGTGCCGAGGAGCACTACTTTCATCCAGTAGCTGAAGCAATAGTTGAAGCTGCAAATAAGCGTGGTTTTCACCATATTCATCACGATGAAGTTGAATTTATCGTAGCTCATGGTGTAAAAACTGCGATGCACGGCAAAGAGGTGGTTATAGGCAGTAGACACTTCTTAGAAGATGACGAGATGATAAGCTTTAAAGCTCATGAAGCTTTAATAAGCAAAGCATTAAATAGCGGTTTAACCTTACTCTACGTAGGATATGACAAAGAGCTAGTCGGAGTCATCGCTATGAAAGATGATATGAGAGAAAACGCAAAAGACATGGTGGCAAAACTACGCAGTCTTGGCGTAAAAGAGGTCGTCATGCTAAGTGGTGACATCAAAAGCAAGGCTGAAGAGGCGGCAAGAGAGCTTGGGCTTGATAGGGTCTATGCAGAGTGCTTACCAACAGATAAAGCAGCTATCATCGAAGAGCTAAAGAGCGAGGGCAAAAAAGTAGCCTTTGTGGGAGATGGCATAAATGATGCTCCAAGCCTAACTAAGGCAAATGTGGGCATAAGTATGCACAAGGGTGCTGATATAGCTAAAGCGACGGCTGATATAAGTCTTTTAAAAGACGATATCATGAGCGTAGCTCTTGTAAAAGAGCTTGCAAATAAAACAATGGATTTAATTAGCTCAAATTTCCGCTCAACAGTTGGCGTAAACACAGCTATACTAAGCGCTGCGACACTTGGTATGTTAAATCCAATAGCAACTGCCATGCTTCATAATGGTACAACGATTTGGCTTTTATTAAATTCAATGAAGGGCGTAAAATTCAAATCAAAATAAATTTGAAAGGGTAGATGGTGCTTGATAGTTTTTTAAATTTTTTAAACGGCAAAATGGACGTAGCCAACGACTTTTTATATGGATATTTTTTAGTCATTATTCTTGTAGCTACGGGAATTTATTTTAGTTATTTGACTCGTTTTGTGCAGTTTAGGATGTTTTTTGAAGCTTGCAGGGTCTTAGTAGAAAAAAAAGACAAGTACAATAAGCACCATTTAACGCCATTTCAAGCACTTATGATCTCGACTGCTTCACGCGTTGGTATAGGCAATATCGCTGGAATTTCAGCTGCTATCGCTGCGGGCGGTCCGGGTGCTCTTTTTTGGATGTGTTTGATGGCATTTTTAGGATCAGCTTCAGCTTTTATAGAGAGTACACTTGCGCAAATTTATAAGACAAAAGACGTTTTTGGGTTTAAAGGTGGTCCAGCTTATTACATCAAAAATGGCCTTGGCATAAAATGGCTGGCTTCACTTTTTGCAGTGATCCTCATCATAACCTACGCGTACGGCTTTAACGGTCTTCAAAGCTATACCATGACATCAGCTTTTGAAATTTACTACGACAAAGCTGGTAGCAATGTGAGCTTTTCGCAAAGCGGCTTGCCAGTTGGCATTGGTCTTATCCTTACTGCATTTGCAGCAGTAATGTTTTTTAGCAAAAGCCACATCATAGGCAAAGTAAGCTCATACATCGTGCCTTTCATGGCACTTGCCTACATCTCATTGGCGCTTATTGCTATCGTTTTAAATTTCAAAGAAATTCCTGATGTTGTTAAGATGATTTTAGAAAATGCCTTTGATTTTAAAGCGATATTTGGTGGATTTGCCGGCAGCGTGATCGTAATAGGCATCAAAAGAGGCCTTTTCTCAAACGAAGCTGGCATGGGTTCAGCTCCAAACGCAGCAGCCGCAGCACATACTAGCCACCCAGTAAAACAAGGCCTAGTTCAAGCAATGGCAGTCTTTATAGATATGACTATATGTATAGCATCTGGTATGATCGTGCTATTTTCACAGGCCTATCTTACGAAGCAGACTGGCTCAAGTGGCGAGGTGCTAACCGCCCTTCCTCTCGTTCAAGCCGCAATGAAAGAGTATTTTGGTGAATTTGGAGTTCATTTTACCACTCTTGCAGTCGTACTTTTTGCCATCACTTCGCTTATTGGCAACTACTACTACGCTCAGGCAAATATGAAATTTTTAACCAAAAACCATAAGCTTACGTTGCTATTTAAGATAACAGCTGTCGTTATGATATTTATTGGTGCTCAGATGAATTTAAAGCTCGCTTGGAATATCGCTGATATCACAATGGCTGCAATGGCAACTATTAACATCATCGCTATATTCTTACTTTCAAAAGTAGTGATAATAGCAGTCAAAGACTACGAAGCTCAAAGAGGTGCTGGACAAAATCCAGAATTTGACCCAGAAAGTCTTGGTATAAAAAATACAAGTTGCTGGAATAAAAACTAAATGGAGAAGAATTTGAAAAACGAAACAAAAATAAGTGGCAAACTACTTGATATAAACACTCATAGACAAGTATCAAAAGTCGGTATGGGAATCACTTTAGCCTCAGTTTGTTTAAGTGCCCTTTTTATGAAAAGAAATAAAAGCATTAAGAAATTTCACGTTGCTTCGGGCATTGCATTTACTTGCTTTGCTCTTTATCATGCTGGACTTTATGATAATGGAGTCTTTAAAAAAATGATAATAAAAGCAAAAAATGAGGTAAAAAAGGCATAAAATGATACTTAGCGACGCAGAAATTCTAAGCTACATAAACGAAGATATACCTTACTTTGATCTTACTACGTCGCTTCAAAATATCGATAAAAAAGCCTCACTTGAAATTTATTCACGTGATGAAATTTGCGTTAGCTGCGCTGATGTAGCCGCAAGTGTTGCGAGGCTACTTGGGTGCGAGAGTAAAATTTTTGTGCAAAATTCTCAAATTTGCAAGGCTGGCGATGTAATCATAAAAATTTATGGCAGCTATGAAAATGTGCATAAAGCTTGGAAACTAGCTCAAGTCGCACTAGAATATGCCAGTGCCATCGCAACTTATACAAATAAAATGGTAAATGCCACAAAGTACGTCAATGAAAAATGTGAAGTGTTGGCAACTAGAAAGAGTTTTCCGTTTGCTAAGAAATTTTGCGTAAAAGCCGTACTTGAAGGCGGTGGTGGCATCCATAGGCTTGGGCTTAGCGATAGCATTTTATTTTTTAAAAACCACATAAAAGCTTATACAAATTTTGATGAGTTTGTATCTCTTTTGCCAGAATTTAAAGCCAAAATGGTTGAGAAAAAAATCTGCGTTGAAGCTGAAAATTTAGACGAAGCAAGCAAACTTCTAAAAGCAAATTGCGACATTGTGCAGTGTGATAAATTTAGCCAAGAGCTTATCAAAAACGTACTATCTTTAAGAGATGAAATTTCTCCAAACACTATGATCATAGCAGCTGGCGGCATAAATTTAGCAAATGTAAAAGAATACGCAAATGCCGATGCGATAGTAACATCAGCGATGTATTCAAAAGGCGTTGCTGATATCAGCACCAGACTTGAGATTTTATAAATTTTTACAATGATCGATACAGCAAAACATCTATCAAAGTTTAAATTTTACAGAAAATGCATTTTGGCTCTGGAATTTAGACGATGTGCAACAAAAAATTAGCATTTTTTTTATTTCAAATTCATCTCATAGCTACAAGCAAAAATATAAACTAATAAAGTTAAATTTTCTAATTTGTTTTCTCTAAAAATAAGGACACTTATATCTTGCTTTACACCACGCACATAAAACTCAATTAAATTTTAAAATTTACAAGCAAGCAAATCACGATTTTAAATTCAGCAACAAATGATAACGAGTGAGTAAGATTTACAATTTGCCTAGAAATTTTCAAATTCCAGGCAAATTTCAGTCAAGTCTACCTTCTAACGACATGCAAAAACTGCATATGTTTGCGGTATTGCTCGATGACGTCGTTTATCAGTGTGGCCTCGCTCCAACCAAGCACGTCGTAGTCTTGACCGCCCTCTTTTAGATATACCTCGGCTCTGTAGTAAAGATCGTCGCCCTCAAGCTCTCTAGTGTAGTCCGGGCTCTGGCTTTTGGTGAGATATACGCCGTATCTAAAGTCCATCTCGTCGCCAAGCCCAACGTTTAAATTTACGAAATTTTCAGCTTTTGTTACATTTGCCTCAAGGCCGTTTTTGGCAAATTCCTCTTTTAGTTCGTTAAAGGCTTTTAGCACGACTTCGTTTAGAAATTTACTGCCGTCTTTTTTGCTAGGTAGCGTGATGATAGCGCTTAGTCGCTCTTGCCAAGGCTTTGAAAGATCGCTAAGAGGCATGTTGTTAAAGTTATTTGTCTCTTTTTTGGTCGCATCGACGCGCAGCGCCTTAAATAGCCCAAAAATCGCACCCAAAAGCACCACCGAAAACGGCAGCGCCGTAGCGATAGTAAGCGCTTGAAGCGAGCCAAGGCCGCCGGCTAGCATCAAAAATGCCGCCACGACGCCCACTGTAACGCCCCAAAAGACCTTTTGCCAAACCGGCGTATCGTCCTTGCCGTTTGAGCAAAGCATGTTCATAACTATCGCCGCTGAGTCGGCCGAAGTGACGAAAAATATGACGATCATAAAGACCGCGATCGTGCTTAGCACGCCTGAAAAGCTAAATTTCTCCAAAAACATAAAAAGCGCCGAAGCCGAGTCGGAATTTACGGTCGTCGCAAGCTCGCTAAATCCACTTTGCACAAGCGCAATCGCCGAGTTGCCAAAAAAGCTCATCCAGGCAAATGTAAAGCCGGTTGGCACGAAAAGCACGCCGATCACAAATTCTCTTATCGTCCTGCCCTTTGAAATTTTGGCGATAAACAGCCCCACAAACGGCGACCAAGATAGCCACCAAGCCCAGTATAGCAGCGTCCAACCGCCAAGCCAGCTCTCATTTTGCCTCTCGTAGGCGTAGAGATTAAATGTATTTGAGATAAGCGTAGATACGTAGTCGCCGCTGTTTTGCACAAACGACTTTAGAAGCTGCGTCGTATCGCCCAAAAATAGTATCAAAAACATAAAACATATAGCTAGCGCGATATTTGCGTTTGATAAGATTTTAATGCCCTTATCAACGCCGCTTGCCGCTGAGATGGTAGCTGCAAAACAAAGCACTATTAGAAGCGTGATGTGCATAGTCGGCAGCCCAAAAACGTGCGTAAGGCCAGCATTTACCTGAAGTACGCCGTATCCTAGTGATGTCGCCACGCCAAAAAGGGTCGCCACAACGGCAAATGTATCTATCGCGCTACCTATCTTGCCATAAATTTTATCTCCTATGATCGGATAAAATGCCGATCTAAGAGTGAGTGGCAAGCCGTGTCTATACGAGAAAAAGGCTAGAATTAGCGCCACGATAGCATAGACCGACCATGCGCCCATGCCCCAGTGAAAAAATGTGATATTCATCGCAAGCTTTTGCGCTGCGATAGTTTGCGCGTCGCCGAGCGGCGGGTTTAGATAGTGCATGAGCGGCTCGGCCACACCAAAAAACACTAGACCTATGCCCATGCCAGCGGCAAAAAGCATAGAAAACCACGAGATATTTTTGTGCTCTGGCTTTACGTGATCAGCTCCTAGTTTGATCTCGCCAAGCTTACTAAAGCCAAGAATGATGACGCTTAGCAGTATGACGGCGACGGCTAGGATGTAAAACCAGCCAAATTTGGCCGCGATGTAGTTTTGCATACCTTTAAAAAACTCATTTGAGAAATTTGGAAAAATCGCTGCAAATGCTGTTATTAAAACTATGACAACAAGCGATGGGATAAATACTGAATTATTAAATTTTGACCTTTGAAATTTAAACATTTTTCTCCTTTTTATAAATTTCAGTTTCGCTTTAAAATAACAAAAAAAGAGTAAATAGGTCAAATTTTCTCTTTAAAGTTTTTATGAAATTTTAAGCTTTAGCCACCAAAAATAGCCACTTTGAAATTTATCTCAAGTCGCTTTTATCTCTCTTTGGTTTTGCAAGGGTTGTTAGCACTATGACGACAAAAGCAATGCCAAATGTGATATACAAAATGATCTTTGGCGAGTCATACTCTATCCTAGATCTCGCGACCTCTTCGCCGCTTTCCTCAACTAGCTCGCCGCGTTTTATCATCTCGCTGATATCTTTTGCGCTAAGCTCTTTAGATGCTCTTGTTAAAATTTCTATGACGCTAGGACCCGCCACCTCATAAACGCTATGCTTTATGCCATAAAATGGCTTTATCTTGTTAAAAAAATAGAGCTTATCGCCGTTCGCATATACTGCGCCATATTCGCCATCTTTTACTAGCCCTATCTCACGCCAAGATGAGCTTGGGGCAAATTTATATAAAGAGACTGTTTGCGCCTCTAAGTGCCTGCCGTGCTTTGAGCGCCGCCACTCTTCGCCTTGCTGTAAGAAATACGCTGAGCTCTCATCTACAAAAACGTCAGCATAGAGCCTTTTTAGCTCGCCTTTTAGCTGGTAGTCTGAAATTTTAGCCTGTTCGTTTTTACTGCCATCCCAGAAGTAAATTCCATCTTTGCTTGCAAAAAGAGGCCAAAACGAATGCACGTTATCCACGCTATAAATGGCGCTATAAGGCATATTTTGAGCGTTAAATTTATGCTCATTTGCAAACACAGCCCCACTTTTTGGCTCAAAAAGATATTCCATATCGTGCTTATCATCATAGCAAATCCGGCGCGTCTCATCTGAATAGCTTGTATCAAGCCTATAAAAGCCCATAAACAAGCTTTTGCCGTCTGTGTAATATCCGCTAGGAGCGCCATTTTCTGCCGTGATGTATCTTAGCTCGTTAGGATCTGCGTCAAGCTTTTCGCCCTTATAGTAAAGCATGCCGCCGTCTCTTGCAAAGCCAGCGTCAAATATAGGCTCTAAATTTGTGCTTTCAACCCTTTTTGTCCTGTAAAAATAAGGGCTATCATTGTAGCTTTTTATAAAAACGTGAACAAGGTTTTTCATAATGGCGATAAATTCGTTAAATCCGGGCTCTTTCTCGCTTCTAGTACTGCAATAATAGCTTATCTTGCCATCACCTAGATAGCCATTGCCAAGCACCTTAGCACTTTTTGGATCAAGACCAGGCAAAATTTCTCTAGCGCAATAGACATGATTTTTATCAGCCGCTACGTTTGAGTAGTCGTATGCGTGTTTTAGCTTTAAGACCCTAAAACTAGCCTCATCGACGCCTTTTAGCTCATACTTGCCGCTGCCTGAAATTTGAACGTAAATTTTACCATCAGGCGAGCGGTAAAACTCGCTACTATCAATGTTTGCAAAGCCTCTTTGATACTCGCCCTCATGCCAGAGATAAAGCATCGCCAAAACAAAAAATAGCGTCAAGATAACTAAAAAATAAATAAACCTAATAGTAATTTTTCTCATTATCTATAGTCATCCACCCTTTTTTTAAGCTCGCTTTTTTGCTTTTTATTTTTAAAAATAGCGCCAACTACCGAGGCCACAAATGCAATGGCAAGAAATATCCAGTAGGCATATTTTTGCGAGTAATCATCAAAGTCGCTTATCGCATCTATCACCACCTCGCCCTCAGCTGGCGTCATAGCGCCTTTATCTACCATTTTTACTATCTCATCAAGTTTTAAATTCTTAACATTTGGACCATAAGGACGAGTGAGAATTTCAACCACGCCAAGGTCGTTTATATCATAAACACTGCTGTTAAAACGCCAGCCATAGCCGACGTTATCAAAATAATATGTCTTATCGCCGTTTGCATATACTGCTCCGTAGCCATCGTTTCTTACAAGCCCTATCTTTCGCCACTGCTCTTTAGTATCAAGCCTAACGATACACGTGTGGCGTGAGCTTAGGCTGTGATCATTTTTCGTGTTGTGCCAAATTTCATAGGTTTTTAGAAAATATGTCTTGCCATCACTTATCACCACGTCGCCATATAGCGGCGTTATCTCGCCTTTAAACGGATCGTCTCCATCCCTTACAAACTCGCCCTCATCTATGCTGTTATACCACTGCCACTTTCGCTCCCAGTGATAGATACCGCCTTTGCCACGAAAGAGCGCATGATAGGAGTGCTCATCTTTTAGGTTAAAAAGTGGCTCGTATGGGGCAAATTTTGGGTCAAATTCATGATCGTTTGCATAGACCATGCCAGAATTTGGCTCATACAGATAGTGAATGCGCCATATCTCGCCGATATCACGCATTTGCGGGCTAAATTTGATCCCTAGTTTTGTGCTGTCATAATAGACATTTTCCCTATCAGTCGTAAAATGCACGCTCTTTCTGCCAGATACCTGCTCGATATAACGCATCTTGCTGGCATTTGCGCCCTCTAGCTCTTTGCCATCATGATAGACCTTCGCGCCGTCGCTTGCATAGCCAAAGCCCAAGATCGCAGCTAAATTAGCGTTATCAACCTGTCTAAATTTATAGATATGAGTTTGCGCTTTTGGGGTGTTAAACATTTTATGTGAGAAGATGTCCCAAAACTCTTTAAGTGCGGATATTTCGAGGTTCGTCTCGCTTACGCTATCGCAAAAATATGTTATCTTGCCATCGCCAAAATAGCCATTGCCAAGCGCTCTAACGCCATTTGGATCAAGCCCACTCATCACGAGATTACCGCAATATACCGCCTTATCGCTAGCGCCAACGTTTCTGTTGTCGTATTTGCCAGTGTCAATGTATCTAAATTTACTGGCCCTCACGCCTATTAGCTCAAATTTACCGCCGCTTGGTACCATGGCATAGACCTTGTCATCTTCGGTGGTATAAAACGCACTGCCTCTTATATCTTTAAATTTTTCTCTATCTTCATCTATATAGCCAGCGGAAATAAACATAAATATATAAATACCAAGCAAGATAAAAGCAAAAAGTAGCACTATGACAATTATTGGATATTTTTTTATCATTTTAATCCTGCAAATGACTCCATCTTGCGATACTTTATCTTCCCTACTCCAGCCCCTCGGCGATCTCAAGTACTTCAAAGTAGTCATTTTCAAGCTCTTCTAGCTCGGCTTTTGCCGCTTCTAGCTCATTATAAAGCGTGGTAAGACCTAGTTCTTGATAAATTTTTGGATCACTTAAACCCTCATTTAGCTCAGAAATTTTTGCTTCAAGGGCTGAAATTTTATCTGGATATGTGTTTAAAATTTGCGTTTGTTTGTAGCTTAGTTTTACGCCGGTTTTGCTCTTTTGTTTAGCTTCATTTTGGTTATTTGAGAGCTCTTTTTCAAATTTATCAAGCTCTTTTAGCTCATCTTCAAGTTCCAAATAAACGCTATACTCTTCATGTAAGACATTTATCTTTGTGCCCTCAAACGCCCAAAGCTTATTTGCCATCTTATCAACAAAATATCTATCGTGGCTAACTAGTAAGATCGCTCCCTCAAAGCTTTGCAAGTAGTCTTCTAAGATATTGATAGTTGCGATATCAAGGTCGTTTGTCGGCTCGTCAAGCACCAGCACGTCGTAGGTTTTTGTAAAAAGAAGTGCAAGTGCCACGCGGTTTTTCTCGCCGCCACTTAAAACGCCTATCTTTTTATCTAAAAATTCCTTTGGAAAGAGGAAATTTTTAAGATAGCCATAAACATGCATATTTCGCCCACGAACCAGCACATGATCGCCGCCATTTGGACAAAATGTCTCGATAAGGCTTTTATCATCATCAAGGACATTTCTAGCTTGGTCAAAGTAGCCAATACTCACCTCACCTCTTTTTATCTCGCCGCTACTTTGCTGCTCAAGTCCTAGCAAAATTTTAAGTAGCGTGCTCTTTCCACTGCCATTTCGTCCAACTATAGCTATCCTCTCGCCCTGTAAGACCCTTGCGTCAAATTTTTCAAAAAGCACCTTACCGTCTATGCTTTTACCTAAATTTTTAAACTCAAAGAGCATTTTTTTGCGGTTTTGGCTCTGCGTTTGGTTGAAATTTTTGCTCGCACGCTCCAGCTCAAGCCTCACGCGCCTTATCACACCTGGATTTTTCTTAGCCTCCTCGCGCATGGCGAGCACTCGCTCTTTTCTACCTTCATTTCGTTTTAGTCTAGCTTTTACGCCGCGCCTTAGCCACTCCTCTTCAGCTTTTAGCTGTTTTAGTAGCGTTTCATGCGACTTTGCAAGGCTTGCTAAAATTTCCTCTTTTTTGGTTAGATAGTTTGCATATCCACCATCAAAGCTTCTAAGCCCAGCCTCCTCGACCTCAACGCACCTAGTTGCCAGCGCATCGATAAAATACCTATCGTGGCTTATAAAAACTATGCTTTGATTTGAACCCTTTAGCATATCTTCAAGAAATTTGACCATGTAAACATCAAGGTGGTTTGTTGGTTCATCAAGTAGCAGCACATTTGGCTTTTTAAGGATGAGCGCACCCAGTGCCACGCGTCTGATCTCGCCGCCACTTAGCGAGCAAATGGGTCTATTTTCATACTCTTTTAGTTTAAATTCTTGCAAAATTCGCTCGATCTTATGCTCGATATTCCAGCCGTCTTTTGCCTCTATAAACTTTAAAAGTCTCTCTTGCTCTTTTAAAATTTCTTTGTTTTCAGGATCATTTGCTAGCAAGACGCCACTTTTTTCATACTCACTTATCGCGTCAAATATCTCTTTTAGCTCGTTATTTAACGCCTGCCTTACGGTAAAAGTTGCGTTAAAATTTGGAGTTTGAGCTAGCATCTCGACGCTTATTAAACTCTGCACTATGCGTCTGCCACTATCTACTGCCACCTCGCCAGAGATGATCTTCATAAGTGTACTTTTACCGCTGCCATTTTTACCGATGATCGCTATTTTCTCATTTTCATTTACACTAAAATTTACAGTGTTTAAAATCTCATTTGCGCTAAATTTTTTACTTACGTCTATCAGGTCGATTAATGCCATTTTTCTCTCATTTTTTAAATTTCTAGCGATTATATCAAAAAGGGAGCTAAAACCTAATTTTGGCTATAATCGCCAAAATTTTAAAATAATTAAGGAAAATTTAATGAACTTATCTATGAGAAAACTCGTAGTTCCAATATTTTTAGATATGTTTTTACACTTCATTACGCTCATCATCAACACCTACATGGTGACAAAGGTGAGCGTGCATCTAGTTGGTGCCATGGGTGCTGGCAATCAAGTGATGGATCTTTTTATGACCATTTTTAACTTCCTAAGTATTGGCTGTTCGGTCGTAGTAGCTCAAGCGCTGGGAGCTAAAAAGAACGATCTTGCTTCAAACGTCATACACGCAAGCATCACGTCAAATACACTCTTTGGTATCTTCTCGGCTATCATCATCTACGTCTTTGGCTATAACATCTTAAATTTACTAAACGTGCCAAAAGAGCTTATAAATGATAGCTTCTCATATCTTCACATCCTTGGCTTTGCCCTACTTTTTGATGGTATCGGTATGGTGCTAGCTGCAGTGCTTCGTGTTTATAACCTAGCAACTGCTGTTATGCTAACTTCAGTTTTAATGAACGTAATTACGATTTTAGGCAATGCTATCTCCCTTTTTGGCTGGTTTGATCTGCCAAATTTAGGTCTGCAAGGTGTAGCTATCTCGACACTTGTTGGCAGATTAGTAGGCATTTTTGTGCTAGCTTATATGCTGAGTAAAAAGGCAAAAGTTAAAATTTACTTTAAAAAGCTACTTGTCGTGCCATTTGAAATTTTAAAGAAAATTCTCTCAATCGGCCTTCCAAGTGCAGGCGAAAATTTACTCTGGATGGCGCAATACATGGTCGCTTTTGGCTTTGTGGCAAGCATGGGCGAGGCTAGCCTTAGCGTGCAGACCATTTACTTTCAGATCACGCTTCTTATCTTGCTTTGCGGAGCCAGTATTAGCGTGGCAAACGAGGTCATCGTAGGGCATTTAGTAGGCGCTAGCGAGTTTAACGAGGCCTATAAAAGGACATTTAGGGCGCTAAGACTCGGCGTTTTTATAACGCTAGTAGTCGTACTTATAGCTTATGCACTAAAGCATCAAATCATGGACGCACTAAATTTAAACGAAAATTTACGTGCGATCATGTTGCCACTTTTTACACTTTCGATATTTCTTGAAGCGGGTAGAACCTTTAACATAGTCATCGTAAATGCCCTTCGTGCAAGCGGCGACGCAAAATTTCCTCTTGCAACTGGTCTTATCTTCATGTGGGGGCTTTCACTGCCACTTGGATATTTTTTAGGCATCTATCTTGGCTGGGGAATCATCGGCGTTTGGATAGGATTTTGTGCTGATGAGTGGCTAAGAGGTCTTGCAAATACGTGGCGTTGGAGAAGTAAAAAATGGCAAGAAAAACGCCTAGTTTAAAGCAAAAGAGCATAATTTCAGACTTTTATGGGCTAAGCGTTTTAATAAATTTTAAAACAAATGTAAAATCCATGCGTTTAAGAGTTGGCAAGGACGCTAAGATCACGCTATCTATGCCATTTTATAGCACACAAAAGATGGCTCTTAGTTTTCTTGAGATGCACAGAATTTGGCTTGAAAATACTTACAAAAAAGCTCTTTTGAATTTACCAAAAGATGATGAGATGAAATTTCTTGGGCAAATTTATAAGATAAAATTTGATGAAAATTTTAAAGAGCCATTTTTTGATGGCGAGTTTATCTTTACTCCAAATTTAAAAAGTCTTGAGCGTTTAAAAAAAACAAGAGCAAAAGAGCTATTTTTAGAGCTTGTGAGCCATTTTCAGCCTTTTATAAACAAACCAATCAAGCGTATCGTCATACGAAATAGCAAAAATCGCTGGGGTAGTTGCAACCACAAAAAAGGCTATATAAACTTAAGTCTAAGGCTCATCGAAAAGCCCATCTCTGCCGTGAGCTACGTAGTGCTTCATGAGCTTACCCACCTACTCTATCCGCATCATCAAAGTAGTTTTTATAAATTTATAGAAGCCATCATGCCTGATTATAAAGAGCAAGAAAGAATTTTAAGAGCGTAATTTATTTTCATCAAGTAAGTGTAAAAATTAATATGCTAAAATCGCATGTTAATTCACAAAAAGGGAATTTCAATGAAAAAAATGATTTTTATCTCAATCTTAGCCACTTGTGCTTTTGCAGGTAACTTTGAAGATGGACTAAAGGCATATGGGAGCTCAAATTTTAAAGAAGCTTTGGCTAAATTTGAAGCAGGATGTTTGGCAAATGACGTAAAATCTTGCGTAAAAGTTGGAGCGATTTACCAACTAGGAAAAACAGCTCTACCTAATCCAAGCAAGGCCTTAGAGTACTATAACAAAGCTTGCGAAGCTGGTGAGGTTGAAGGTTGCTCGGCAGCTGGTGGACTTTATCTAAATACTGAGCCACAAAAAGCAAGAGAACTTTTTAATAAAGCTTGTGAGAAGAATGATGGATATTCTTGCGAGATGGTAGGTTCTATCTTAATAGAAGCTAAGGAATTTAAAAAAGCTTATGAATTTTTAGTAAAAGGCTGCGAATTAGGCGATAAGATGTCTTGCGAATTTGCAGGTGATCTAAGACGCTCAAAACAACTATAATTTTTAGGCTTTCGAGCCTAAAAATTTCTTATTTAATTTATTACACCAATATCCTTAAACAAAAAATCCTAAAAAAACACTTATTTTAAATAGAAATTACTCAAAGTATAAAGGTAGCCCTAAAAAATTTATATTAGAAATTTAGGCAAGAGTGCTCTTGCCTAAGATTAGATTATTTTTATTTGATCAAGTGGTTTGTCTTTAATGCCCCATTGAGTCATAAAAACAAATCCATAAAGTATAGCAGCTACGATATAAGCAGTGTATTCGTTTGGTATAAGATTAAATTTCGCACATATATTTGGCACAAGAGCTAGTGGCACAACAGGGATCAAAAGAATACGCTCCCAAATTCTAAGTTTTGTGACATAGTAGCCTTGAAGTAAGCTTGAAAAAGCAAACATTCCCACGATTGCCATACCAAAGACAAGTAAAATTTCAAGTGGATTGCTCATCCAGACTATTCCTTTTGAATCAAGCGGGTCGCCCTCATTTACGCTTTCTATTAGCATAAGTTTGTTGTTAAAGAAAAAGGCAAATGGTAAGATCGCTGTTCTTAGATCATAAAAGAATCCTTGAACGCCAACGGTTATAGGATTTGCTTTGGCGATACCCGCTGCTGCGTATGCTGCGATACCAACTGGTGGTGTGTCATCAGCTAAAATTCCAAAGTAAAAAACAAAAAGATGCACAGCTATGGCTGGGATTAGAAAGCCATTTTTATGTGCCAAAAATAAAATAACAGGTGCCACAAGGCTTGAAACTACGATGTAGTTTGCTGTTGTTGGAAGGCCCATTCCTAGTATAAGTGACATCATCGCAGTAAGAAGCAATATCATAACTATATTATCACCAGCAAGTAACTCAACTAAATCTGAAAGTACTTGGCCAAGGCCAGTTAAAGAGATAGAGCCCACGATAATACCTGCAAGTGCGGTTGCTATAGCGATCGTTGTCATACTTTTTGCGGCTGCAACCATCGCCCAAAATATATCTTCAAAGCCTATTAACACATCATTTATTCCAACTTTTTCGCCACTTGCTAGTTTTTTAACTGGCTCTTGAAAGATCATTATTAAAAATAAAAATCCAATCGCATTAAATGCTGCAGCGATGGCTGACTCTTTTGCGATTAATAGCGTATAAAGCAAAATCAAAATCGGAGTTATATAGTGAAGTCCGCTTACAAAAATTTTAAATCTTGAGTGAAACTCGCTTTGATTTATACCTTTTAAGCCAAGCTTGACGCTCTCCAAATGAACAATAAAAAATAGTGACAAATAGCAAGCAAAAGCTGGAATTACCGCTGCCATCATAACATTTGTATATGTCATGCCCAAAAACTCAGCGATGATAAAGGCAGCTGCGCCCATGATCGGAGGCATAAGCTGTCCATTTACGCCAGCAGCAACCTCGATGGCTCCAGCTTTTGTGCGTGAAAGACCAGCTTTTTTCATAAGTGGTATGGTAAATGTACCAACTGTTACAACATTTGCAGTGGAGCTTCCTGAAACCATACCTGTTAGTCCACTTGCGATGACCGAGGCTTTAGCTGGACCGCCTCTATATTTTCCAAGAAGAGAGAAAGCTAAATTTATGAAATATTGCCCAGCACCTGCCCTCTCAAGCAATGAGCCAAAAAGTACAAAAAGGTAGATAAAACTAACGCTAACTCCGATAGGCACACCAAAGATGCCCTCAGTCGTTAAAAACATATGACCTGCTATCTTTTCAAAGCTGGCACCTTGATGAGCGATGATGTCTGGCATATAAGGACCAAAGTGATCATATATCAAAAATAATATACAAATAATTGGAAGTGCTGGCCCCATGACACGCCTGCCAGCCTCAAGCAAGACAATGATCGCTAAAAACGATATGACGATATCTTGTGTGATATAATCCCCAGTCCTATCAGCTAGTTCATAAAAATAAACCGCTGGATAAAGCACAGCAACAACGCCTACCACACAAAAGACTAGATCGTAAAATGGCAAACTAGAATGTGCCTTTTTATGAAAAGTGACTGGATAAAGCAAAAATACAAGACCAACCGCAAAGGCTAAGTGTATTGAGCGCGAAATGTTAGTATTTAGCGGAAAATAAGCTATATAAAGCTGAAAAACTGACCAAGAAAAGCATACGATCGCAATGAAATAGTTGTAAAAATTGCTATTTATCTCCCTTGTTTTTACTTCGACAAATTGTTCTTCGTTGTCTTTGACTTCGTTCATCTCTCTCCTTTAAAATTTAAATATAAAAATTAAAAAATTTGCATATTTAAATTTTATCCAGAGGCAAAGCCCCTGGAAATGGATTATTTTAAGATGCCAGCCTCTTTAAATGCAGCCTCTGCAGCTGGGTGAAGCGGAGCTGAAAGACCTTGAACAAGATCTTCTTTGTTTACTGATTTTAGCGCTGGGTGAAGAGTTTTGTACTCATCAAAATTATCTAAAATAGCTTTTATCACAGCTTTTACAGCCTCATCTTTTGTGTCTTTATTGGTTACCAAAACAGCCTTTACACCGATAGTATTTACATCGTGATCAACGCCGTCATATGAACCTTTTGGTATCACACCTTTTGCGAAGTATGGCTTCTCTTTAAGAAGATTATCGATCTCGCTGCCTTCGATATTTAGGATATCAATCGGTAAAGATGTCGCAGCATCAGTGATGTTTGCAGTTGGGTGTCCGACAACAAAGCTATATCCGTCTATCTTTTTATCTTTTAGTGCGTGTGGGCATTCACCAACTGTTAAAACGCCGCGGTAGCCTAGTTTTGAAACATCAAAGCCTTTTGCTTTAAAGACTTCAAGTGTACTCACTTCGTTGCCACTGCCTGGGTTTCCGACGTTATATTTTTTACCTGCAAATGAAGCAAGATCACTTGTAAGACCGCTATCTTTTGCCACAACAAATGCAAGAAGTTCTGGATAGATAGCAACTACTGAGCGTAAATTTTCATCTTTTGCTCCGTCAAATTTGCCAGTGCCGTTAAATTTATCATAGACAACGTCACTTTGAACAAAGCCAAATGTAAGCTCTTTTTTCAAAACGTTATTTACGTTGTAAACCGAGCCGCCAGTTGATTGGACTGAGCATTTTACATTAGTATTTTTGTTTGCTAAACGGCAAATCGCTCCACCTATCGGATAATAAGTGCCTGTCATGCCGCCAGTACCGATACTAATAAATTCTTTTGCTGAAAGAGTTGTTGCTAAAAGCAAGCCAGCAAGTGCCAAAGAAGTAGTTTTCATCTAAGATCCTTTCAAGAAATTTAAGGCTATTTTATTCTATAAATTTAGCTTTTTACCTTATTTGATATGATATTTTCATGCCGTTTTAGTAAAGTTGCAACCATTCTACACAATCAAGACTTAAAAAAATATTTTCTTAAGACTAAATTTATATTTATTTGTTAGTCAAAATAAATTTGATAAACCGGCTATTTAAATATCATTTTTTATTGTATAATCCACCGCAGTTCTAAGTTTTAGAAAAACTGTTGCAAATTTACAACTAACCAATAGCTTTTTACAAATGTTAATAACAATCAAATTTTGGAGGTTTTTATGAAAAAATCACTTATGTTGGCCGCTTCAATGCTGCTTTTATCTTTAAATTATGCTTCTGGTGCAGACGAAAAAACGCAAGTTAGCTTTAGTGGCTCATCTACTCTGGCTCCAGTCATTGCTAAAATTTCAACCGACTTTATTGAAAAGTACGAGACTTGGGATAAAGTAGATAGCTCTTTACCAAACAAAAATATCACCATTTTTGTCTCAGCTGGTGGCTCAGGTGCTGGCGTGAAAGCCGTGCTTGATCATGTCGCTGACTTTGGCATGTTAGCTCGCGATATAAAAGATAGCGAAAAGGCAAAGATCAAGGATATGAAAGCCTATACGCTTGGCATAGACGCACTTTGTGTGGCTGTAAACCCAGAAAATGAGGTGATAAAGCTAAAGGGCGGAAATTTAAGCAAAGATGAGATCGTCAAAATTTTCTCAGGCGAGTATAAAAAGTGGAGCGACCTTGACAAATCCCTACCAAATGACGAAATAGTCGTAGTTACAAGAGATCTTGGTGGCGGTGCTCACGAGGTATTTCAAAAAAAGATCATGAAAGATGTCAAAGTTAGCAAAAACGTCATCCAATCACCTTCCATGGGTGCTCTTGTCTCAAAAATCATCGAAAATAAAAACGCTATTGGCTACGCTTCTTTTGGTATCACAAACCAAAACAAAGGCAAGCTAATACCGCTAAATATTGACGGCGTCGAGCCAACTGTGAAAAATATAGTTGATGGCAAATACTACATCTCTCGTCCGCTCATCATCGTAAAAAGTGGCAAGTTAAGCAAAACTGAGCAAATTTTTGTTGATGTGCTAAATTCAGCCGAAGGTCAAAAGACTATCGAAAAAATGGGATTTATACCAGTAAAATAGCCAATGACAGGGCAAATTTTTAAAGGCACGATATATCTTTTTACACTTTTATCCGCCATGCTTTTGCTTTTACTCGTGGGGTTTTTACTGCTAAATTCCACGAGTTTCTTTACAGAAGTAAGCCTCTTTGACTTTTTACTAAATGACGACTGGGACGTTAGTACAGAGCCTTTTAGCTTTGGACTGTTTAATATCCTAGTCGCAAATTTTGTAGTTGCGTTTTTAGCTTGCATATTTTCATTTTTTATCTCGCTTGGCGTTACTATATTTATTTGCTTTTTTGCGAGCGCCTGGCTTAGGCACGTGCTAGACTGGATGATACGGATACTAGCTGGCATACCATCTATCATATATGGATTTTTCGCGCTTTACACGGTTGTAAAAATTTTAGAGTCAGGGTTAAAAATGTCCGCTGGCGAGTCAGTCTTAGCAGCTAGCCTCATCCTTAGCGTCATGATACTGCCTTTTTTTACCTCGCATTTGCTCCAAAGTGTTGATCTGCTAAAGCAAAATTTCAAAACAAACTCGGATGCGCTTGGCGTAAGCACAGGATATTTTATAAGAAAAATAATTTTTAGAAAATCCATAAAAGCAAGCATTTCAGGCTTTATACTCGCATTTTCAAGGGCAGCTGGCGAGACGATGGCTGTGATGATGGTTATAGGCAACACCCCGCTTTTTCCGCACCTGCTCTCAAAAGCCCAGACCATACCATCTCTAATAGCCCTTGAAATGGGTATGAGCGAGGCTGGTAGCTTGCACTATCACGCCCTAATAGCAAGCGGATTTGTCCTGCTTGTTTTTATATTTTTGCTAAATATTTTTATCTTTAAATTTGAGAAAAACAATGAACGCTTTTAAAGATCATCTAGTCAAATTTTACGCTTATCTTTGCGTATTTATAGTGGTTGCGGTGATATTTTGGATATTTTATTTCATCTTTGCAAATGGCATCTCTCAGATAAATTTAGACTTTCTAACCAAAAATCCGCAAGGTTTAAATTTAGGTGAGAGTGGTGGCATAAGAGACGCTATCATAGGCTCATTTTTGCTGATGATACTATCTATGATATTTTCTGCACTTCTTGGCGTTAGCTGCGCCATTTATAGGCAAATTTACTGCACCTCTGGCACGATCAAGCTTGGTCTTAAATTTATCATCCAAACGATGGCCTCCATACCTTCTATCTTGCTTGGGATGTTTGTTTATGGGCTTTTTATCGTTAGCCTTGATATCCCTAAAAGCCTACTAACAGCTAGCATTACGCTTGCTTTGATGGTCTTTCCATTTGTTGAAGTAAGCGTTGAAAAGGTGATCTCGCAGATCGATGAAAAGATGTTAAGAGATAGCTTCGCACTTGGCGTTGATAAAAATTTCATGGCTAGAAAGCTAGTTTTGCCAACTATTAGAAAAAATATCATATCTATCTTGATACTAGCTGGCAGCTACGCCATAGGGGCTACCGCACCGCTACTTTTAACAGGGGTCGTCTTCATGGCAAAGGCCGAAGGCCTGCTCTCGCCAGTCATGGCACTGCCTTTTCACCTGCACATGCTTTTAAGCCAGTCAGTCGCAACTCAAAATGCCTACGCCACGGCGCTTGTGATCATTTTTATACTGATCATTTTGCACTTGCTTTCAGCCGTAGTTTTATTTGATATAGGAGAGAAAATTGCCAGATATTTTAAACATAAAAGATCTTAGTATCTTTTACCAAGATAATGAAATTTTAAAAGATCTAAATTTAAACATCGCCGAAAACGAGATCATCTGCCTAATGGGCAGCTCAGGATGTGGCAAATCGACATTTCTTTCAGCGCTAAATGGCTTTTTAGAGCAAAAAGGCGGCAGATATAGCGGAGAGATACTATTTAAAGGTGAAAATATCAAAAATAAGGGCGAAATTTGGCTAAGACGAAAACTAGCCATACTCTTTCAAGATGCCACACTCTTTCCCTTTAGCGTAGAAAGAAATTTGACCTATGCGATGGAATTTTACGAGGGCAGCATAAAAGATAAGCAAAAAAGGGTAGAAGAGCTACTTAAAAGCGTAAATTTACTAGGTGAAATAAGTGACCTAGATATGCCAGCTAGCAAGCTCTCTGGTGGTCAAAAGCAAAGACTTTGCATCGCAAGGATGCTAACTACAAAACCTGAAGTGCTCATGCTTGACGAGCCTTGCTCATCGCTTGATATGAAAAATATTTTGATCGTAGAGGAGCTTTTAAAAAGCTTGTCGCAAAGATATACGATCATCATCACCACGCACAATGAAGAGCAGGCAAAAAGGCTTGGCGGCAGGATAGTTCGAATTGTAGATAAGAAATTTACATTTTAAAAGAGCTAGAAATTCTAGCTCTAAATTTAGTCGATAAACCTCTTTGTGATATTTGCGTAGGCATCGATCCTACGGTCTCTTAAAAATGGCCAAATTCTGCGCACTTCTTCGCTTCTTTTCATATCTATTTCAACGATCTTGCAAAGCTCATCTGTGCTATTTGCACGGAAAAGCTGCTCGCCTTGTGGCCCAAAAACAAAACTATTTCCCCAAAACTTAATCCCATCCATCACGCCGCTATCATCTTTTTCAAAGCCCACACGATTTACCGCAACAACCGGCAGGCCATTTGCCACGCTGTGACCTCTTTGAACTGCCACCCATGCTTCAAGCTGTCTTGACTTTTCATCGTCACTATCGCCCTCAAACCAGCCAATAGCCGTTGGGTAGATGAGAATTTTCGCCCCTTTTAGTGCCATCAGCCTTGCTGCCTCTGGGTACCACTGATCCCAACACACCAAAACGCCAAGCTTGCCAAGGCTTGTTTCAATTGGCTCAAAGCCAATGTCGCCAGGCGTGAAGTAAAATTTCTCGTAAAATCCAGGGTCATCAGGAATATGCATTTTTCGGTATTTGCCAGCCACGCTGCCGTCACGCTCAAAGACAAAGGCGGTGTTGTGATAAAGTCCGTCAGCCCTCTTTTCAAAAAGCGAAGTGACCAAAACCACGCCATTTTCTTTTGCCACCCTGCCCCAAAAAGCGACATCTTCTTGCCACTCGTTTGCGTGATCAAAGAAATTTGTATCCTCGCTTTGGCAAAAGTATTGCGTCTGATGCAGCTCTTGGCAGACGACTAGATCGGCGCTGCCTTTTTTTGCCTCGGCGATTAGCTCAAGTGTCTTTGCGATAGTCGCCTCTTTTGTCCCTTTAAATTCTTGTTGAAGTAGTGCTACTTTCATCTCATTTCCCTTCTTTGTCGTTGTATGGGTCTAAATGCGTGGTTATCTGCCACGAATAATCCCTAAATTTCTCTCTTATCTCGGCTTCAAGCGAGTCGGCCACCTCGTGCGCGTCGTAAAGCGAGATATCTTTGTCAAAAACTAAATGCAGCGTTAAAAATATGGTATTTGCGCTCTGCCTTGTGTTTAGGTAGTGAAAATCAGAAATTCTCTGCTTTGCCTTTATCATCTTGATGATCTCATCTGTGACCTCAGGGCTTGCTGCGTGATCTAGCAAGATACCAAAGGCGTCTTTACCTAAATTTATAGCGCTTTGAGCGATGTAGCCGCTTATCACGATGCCAAAAATCGCATCTATCATCACAAAGCCACTAAATTTAATGATAAGAAGAGAAATAATGACAGCAAGGTTGCTAAAAAGGTCGATCTTATAGTGCAGCGCGTCTGCTTTTATGATAAGGTTTCCACTTTTTTTAGAAATTTGGTTTAAAAATAGTACCAAACATAGCGTTACTATGACCGAAAATACCATCACACCAAGGCTTAAGCTAAGGTCTATATCTAAATTTGGCTCACTAAATTTTTTAATACTCTCATAAAAAATATATCCAGCAGCCACCACGATGATGATGCACTCAAATAGCGCTGCCAAGGCCTCCAGCTTTGTGTAGCCAAAGTTAAATCTCTCATCGGCTTGCTTTCTTGACTTTCTAAGCGCAAATAAATTTAAAAGCGAGACAATAAAATCAAGCATTGAGTCAATCGCCGAGCCAAGCACAGCAACCGAGCCGCTAAAAAGCCCAGCTGTAAATTTCACAAGTGCGAGCAAAAAGGCGCAAGCTCCAGCTGCGATAACAGCCTTATTTTCGCCCTGCGTGCACTCCTGCTTATTTATACGGTTAAACTCATAATCAAACGGACTTGACAAGGCTAAGCCCTCTTGTATCTATTTTGGCTTGAGCAGTGAAGCGAGCCATTTTGACGCACAAAAACTAGCGAATTTACACCGATGATCTTTCTATCTGGCAGTGCCTTTGCTAGTAAATTTAGCACCTTTTCATCGTTTTCGTCATTATATGTTGGCACGATCAGCGCACCATTTATAAAGATAAAGTTTGCATAGGTGCAGCCAAGCCTTTTGCCTTCATAAAATTTAGGCTTAGGAAGCGGCATAGCAAGTAGCTTAAAGCCAGTTTTTTTAAGCTCATCCTCCATCCTTTTTAGCTCATCAAAGTGCTCATCACTCTCATCTTCGCAAGATGCGTAAGCGATAGTATCAGGCGTGATGAAACGCGCTAAAGTGTCAATGTGACTATCTGTGTCATCGCCTTTTATAAAACCATTTTCAAGCCAGATGATACGCTTTAGGCCAAATAAATTTTTAAGCTTCTCCTCGATCTGCTCTTTGCTAAGAGAGGAATTCCTGTTTTCATTTAGCAGGCATTTTGAGGTGGTTAAAAGCACGCCATCGCCGTTAAACTCGATGCTGCCACCCTCTAGTATCATATCGACTGGCTCAAGCTTAGTTTTGTAAATTTTAGCTAGCTCTAAATTTAGGGCATCATCTTTTGAGCTCTTAAATTTACCGCCCCAAGCGTTAAATTTAAAGTCGTAACTCTTTACGCCGTCTTCAGCACAAACATCGATCATGCCGTAGTCTCTGATCCAAGTATCGTCAGTCTCAAGCTTAACAAACTCTACATTTTTAAATTTCTTAAACCTAGCAAAATTTGCCTCATCTGGGCAGATGAGCACTACCTTTTCAAAGGGCGTAATAGCAGCCACAAGCTCCTCATAGCTCGCCAAAATCTCCTCTAAATAGGGCTCCCAGTCGCTCTTACTATGTGGCAGTGATAAAAACAAAAGCTCCTGCTCTTCCCACTCTGCGTAAGCTCTCACGCTCTCTCCTTATAAATTTTATAAATTCCATAAATCGTAATGATTATCCAAAAGACCTCTATCAAAAATGAGCCGAGGTTAAAGTGCACAAAAAGCGAGATGATGAGCAGTACTGCGCCTACCAAATTTATTATCTGATAGGCTAGATCGCGGCTATTTAGGCGGCCGATCTGAAGTAAAAAGTAGCCCATCACGATGCAAATCATCCCTAAAAAGCCGATGATCTGAAAAAGATCGATCAAATTTTATCCTTTTTGTAAGCTTAAATTTAAAGCAAGATCATATCTAATTAGTTTTAAATTTATGATTATAAGATAAAATAACTCCATTTTTCAGATTGGATTAAAGTTTATGGATTTTGAGTTTATTGAGAAATTTTATCCGCTTTATGTTAAGGCCGGAGTGCTTACCTGTGAGATTGCCTTTTTAGGGATCGTTTTTTCTATTTTGATCGGTATTGTTTGTATGGCTGTAAAATTTTACAAGCTAAAATTTCTATCAAAAGTGATTGACAGCTACGTCGAGCTCTCAAGAAATACGCCACTTCTTATACAGCTTTTCTTTTTATATTATGGCTTGCCAAAGCTTGGAGTATCGATGAGCGGCTTTGCCTGTGCGGTCGCTGGGCTTAGCTTTCTTGGTGGTAGCTATATGAGTGAGAGCTTTAGGCTTGGCTTTGAGGCGGTTAGAAAGTCGCAGATCGAAGCAGGACTAAGCATCGCGCTTAGCAAAAATCAGCTCTTAAGATATGTTATCTTGCCTCAAGCATTTAGCGTAGCACTTCCAAGTATCAGCGCAAACGTCATATTTTTACTAAAAGAGACAAGCATCGTTAGTATCGTAGCGCTTGCTGATCTAGTCTATGTCGCAAAGGATCTTATCGGACTTTACTACAAGACAGATGAGGCGCTTTTTATGCTGGTTATTAGCTATCTTGTCATCATCTTGCCAGTCTCGCTAGTACTTAGCTATGTCGAAAAAAGGGTGAGAAATGCAAGGAGTTAGTATTTTATTTGACACGCAAAATTTACTAAGACTCTTTGATGGTCTTGTGGTAAGCACAGAAATTTCATTTATCTCTATTTTTATCTCTATAATCGGCGGTTTAGTACTTGGCGTGCTTATGAGCATGAAAAATAAATTTATCTATTTTATTTTAAAAATTTGCCTAGAAATCGTTCGCATAATGCCTCAGATCGTTTGGCTATTTTTATTTTATTTTGGTGTCAGCAAGGCCTTTGATATTCATATTTCAGCATTTACAGCCTCACTCATTGTCTTTAGCTTGTGGGGAATTTTTGAAATGATGGACATCGTGCGTGGAGCGATAACATCGATACCAAAACATCAATTTGAATCAGCCGCCTCACTTGGACTTAGTAAATTTCAAATTTACTCTCACGTCATCATCCCACTAGCCACAAGAAGGCTAGTGCCTGGAGCTGTAAATTTACTAAGCCGTATGATAAAAACGACCTCTATCGTCGTGCTAATCGGCGTTGTGGAGGTGGTCAAAGTCGGTCAGCAGATCATTGAGCGAAATGTATTTACAAATCCTATGGCGCCATTTTGGATATACACGCTCATATTCTTTTTATATTTTGCGATCTGCTATCCAGTCTCAAAACTATCAAAAAAACTAGAAGAAAAATGGAGTTAAAATGAGCGAAAACATATTAGAACTTAAAAAAATAAACAAATTTTATGGAGAGCTTCACGCCTTAAAAGACATAAATTTAGAGGTAAAAAGCGGTGAAGTGGTCGTGCTTCTTGGCCCATCAGGCTGTGGCAAGAGCACAACTCTTAGATGCATTAACGGCCTTGAAAGCATCGCAAGTGGCGAGATAATAATCGATGGCGAAGTAATTGATGCTAAATTTAATGATTGGCAAAGGATCCGCCAAAAAGTCGGTATGGTCTTTCAAAGCTACGAGCTGTTTGATCACATGAACGTCATAGACAACGTCCTTCTTGGGCCTTTAAAAGTACAAAAAAGAGATAGGGCCGAGGCTGAAAAAACCGCTGATATGTGGCTAAGCAAGGTTGGACTGCTTGATAAGAAATTTGCCTATCCAAAGGAACTAAGTGGCGGCCAAAAGCAGCGTATAGCTATAGTAAGAAGCCTTTGCTTAAACCCTGAAATTATGCTATTTGACGAGGTTACGGCTGCGCTTGATCCAGAGATCGTTAGAGAAGTGCTTGATGTGATACTAAATTTAGCTAAAGATGGTATGACAATGCTAATAGTCACCCACGAGATGAGCTTTGCAAGAGCGGTTGCAAACAAGATCGTTTTTATGGACGCTGGAGCGATCGTGGAGATCAGCGAACCAGAGGAATTTTTTACCAACCCAAAGAGCGACCGTGCGAAGAAATTTCTAAATTTATTCTCGTTTTAGAAAAAATAAGAGATAATTTGCCGTTTTTTCAAAATGCGTTTAGAGCGAAATTTTAACGCTCTTATTTATTTAACTTTTTTACAAGGAGAAAGAGTGAGAAAATTTAAATTTTTCTTATTAGCATTAATCGCTACCGTCTTTCTAACGGGTTGTGGTAATGACAAAGGTGCCGACACGGCAAAAGCTGCTTCAAATGAAGCTGATGCGATCGCAAAGATCAAAGAGCGTGGATTTGTAAGAATTGGCGTTTTCAGCGACAAACCACCATTTGGCTATGTCGATAAAGACGGCAAAAACCAAGGCTATGATATTTACTTTGCAAAACGTATCGCAAAAGACCTACTAGGCGATGAGAGCAAGGTAAAATTTGAGCTAGTAGAGGCTGCTGGTAGAGTTGAAGTTTTAGTAGCTGATAAAGTAGATATCACACTTGCAAATTTTACAAAAACACCTGAGCGTGCACAAGTTGTTGATTTTGCACTTCCATACATGAAGGTTTCACTTGGCATCGTAAGCCCTGAAGGTGCAGTGATAAAAAGCATCGATGAGCTAAAAGACAAAACCCTAATCGTAAATAAGGGCACAACCGCAGACGCGTTTTTTACAAAAAATTATCCTGACATTAAGCTTGCAAAATACGACCAAAATACTGAAACATTTGCGGCTTTGGTTGATAAAAGAGGTGCTGCACTAGCGCATGATAACGCCCTACTTTTTGCCTGGGCGAAAGAGACTCCTGGTTTTGTTGTAGGCGTTGAGGCACTTGGTGATGTGGACGTGATAGCACCAGCTGTTAAAAAAGGCAACAAAGTTTTACTTGACTGGCTAAACAATGAGATCATTGAGCTTGGAAAAGAAAATTTCTTCCACAAAGACTATGATGCTACACTAAAACCGATCTATGGTGACAGCGTCAATCCAGAATCACTTGTCGTTGAAGGCGGCAAACTATAAAATTTAATGGCGTAAATCTTTACGCCATCTCTCTATCTTTTAAATTTAACAAATATACTTGTAAAGTTTTTTGCCGGTAGGTTACAAGGACGGATATCTTACATACCTGAGCAGCAAGCTAGTAGATGAACCCTTGCAACAATGAACTGAACGCCGATATTAGATATACTACTTGTGGATTTAAATTGCATTATCCACATGAAGGTTCAAAAAAGCTAAGGCGCATGTTTTTGATAAATTTAAATTACAGATAGTATGTATGCAGAGAAAAAATCCGCGAAAGCTAGGCGAGAAAGATACAACTTAGTTTTTAAATGTTTAAATAAAATTTTAAAAAGCATGTTGGAGTAAATTTAGCCCAAAATGTATTTGTAAGCTACATTAAGCTCTTAAGCAAATTTGTCACTTTTTGCTCGATCTCTTCTAAGAATTCCTTGCTCTTAGCTTCAAATCTAGTAACGATAACTGGCGTTGTGTTTGACGCACGCACCAGTGCCCAGCCATTTTCAAACTGAATTCTTATGCCATCAATGTCGATGATATTTTTTATCTTTGGCAGGTCGCAACCCTCGTTTTTCACGCACTCTTTTAGCTTAGCAACTATCTTAAATTTAGCCTCGTCAGTCGTCTTTATCTTGATCTCATCGGTGCTAAAGACAAGTGGCATCTTATCAAGCTCGCCGTCAAGATCAAAGCCTTTATGTACTAGCTCAAGCACCCTCATCATCGCATAAAGCGCATCATCAAAGCCAAAATAGCGCTCTTTAAAGAAAATATGTCCGCTAACTTCAGCCGCGAGATCTACGTTTAGCTCTTTCATCATCTTTTTGATGTTGCTGTGTCCAGTCTTACCCATGAAAACTTCGCCAATTTTTGCGATCTCATCATACATATTTTGTGAGCATTTTACTTCGCCAAGCACCTTTGGATGTTTCATATTTAGCGCATAAAGATAGGCTAGCTCATCGCCTTTTATATCTCTTTTTGGAGTTATCACGGCGATCCTATCGCCATCTCCGTCAAAGCCAAATCCAAGGTCAAATTCTTTCTTTTCGATGAGCGAAAATATCTCTTTTAAATTCTCTTTTTCGCTTGGATCTGGGTGGTGATTTGGGAAATTTCCGTCTGGATCTTCATATAAAATTTTCGCATTTAGTCCAAGCGCCTTGACGATAGGCACCAAGCTCACGCCAACAGCGCCATTTGCGCAGTCGATGACAAAAGGCTTTTTGAAATTCTTAAGCTCACTAAATTCTTTTACAAAAAACTCAACGTATTTTTCTAAGATGTTAAATTTCTCACAGCTCTCATCGTCTGCTATTTGCTCACAAGAGGCGATTATCTCGTTCACTTTATCTTTTAAAATTTGCAGATCTTTGCCAAAAAAACTATCTTTTTTGATAGTAATCTTAAAGCCGTTATAATCTTTTGGATTGTGAGAGCCCGTGATCATGATGTTTGCGTCAAAATAATCAGCATAAACGCTAAAGTAGCCAACAGGAGTTGGTAGCAAGCCGATATTGTAAATTTTAAAGCCACCAGCCTTGTTTAGACCGCTTAGCAGGTATCTAAAAAGTGTGCTAGCACTTAGCCTTGCGTCAAAGCCAATGCTTAAAGTTTTCACGCCAAATTCGTTAAATTTCTTACCCAAAGCAAGCCCTATAGCCTTGACGCTGTCCTCTGTCAAGTCTTTTTCAAAAATGCCGCGGATGTCGTATTCTCTAAAAATTTCATCATATTTCATTGTAAATTCTCCCTAAAAGAATGCAAAAATAATACAAGAATAAATTTAAAAAGGAGTAAATAATTTTATAAATTTAGTGATGTTAAATTTAAATATAAATTCGAGCTAGAAAAGGCTCTAGCTCGAAAAGGGCTGCTACATCATGCCGCCCATGCCACCCATTCCGCCCATGTCAGGCATTGCAGGCATTGCTTTTTCTTCTTTTATCTCGCTGATAGTTGCTTCAGTGGTTAGTAGCAAGCTAGCCACGCTAACAGCGTTTTGTAGAGCAACTCTCTCAACTTTTACTGGGTCGATGATGCCAGCTTCAAACATATTTACATATTCGCCAGTTGCAGCGTTAAAGCCAAAATTTGCATCTTTGCTTGTCTCAACTGCATTTGCTACTACGCCTGCGTCAAAGCCAGCGTTCTCAGCGATTTGGCGAAGTGGAGCACGAAGCGCTCTTCTAACGATCTCAGCACCGATTGCCTCGTCACCTTGTAAATTTAAATTTACGCTCTTTGAAGCAAGGATAAGAGCTGAACCGCCACCTACTACGATGCCCTCTTCAACAGCTGCACGAGTAGCACTTAGAGCGTCATCTACGCGGTCTTTTTTCTCTTTCATCTCAGTCTCAGTCGCAGCACCTACTTTGATAACTGCCACGCCACCGCTTAGTTTTGCAAGGCGCTCTTGAAGTTTTTCTTTGTCGTAGTCGCTTGTAGTCTCGGCGATTTGAGCTTTTATTTGAGTTATTCTAGCGTCGATCGCTGACTTCTCGCCTGCACCATTTACGATAGTAGTGTTGTCTTTGTCGATAACCACGCTTGAAGCTTGTCCAAGGTCGTTTATAGTGGCACTCTCTAGTGTTCTGCCTAGCTCTTCGCTGATAACCTCGCCACCTGTTAAGATAGCGATATCTTCAAGCATCGCTTTTCTTCTATCGCCAAAACCAGGAGCTTTAACAGCTGAGATGTTTAGCACGCCACGAAGTTTATTTACAACAAGCGTTGCAAGTGCCTCACCCTCGATATCTTCAGCGATGATTAGAAGTGGTTTGCCACTCTTTTGTACTTGCTCAAGCACTGGAAGCAGGTCTTTTAAATTTGTGATCTTCTTGTCAAATAGCAATATGAATGGATTGCTTAGCTCAACTTGCATCTTTTCAGGGTTTGTGATGAAGTATGGGCTTAGATATCCGCGGTCAAACTGCATACCCTCAACAACGCTTAGCTCGTCTTGGATAGACTTTGCCTCTTCTACTGTTATGACGCCATCTTTGCCGACTTTCTCCATCGCATCAGCGATAAGCTTGCCGATGCTCTCGTCTGAGTTTGCAGAGATAGTAGCGATCTGAGCGATCTCCTTTGAGCCAGAAACTTTTTTAGAGATGTTTTTTAGTGCATCTATAAGAGCTGCTACTTCTTTATCCATACCACGTTTTACTTCGATAGGATTTGCACCAGCAGTTACGTTTCTAAGACCCTCTTTAAATATCGCATGAGCTAGCACAGTCGCTGTTGTAGTGCCGTCGCCTGCTTGGTCGTTTGTTTTGCTTGCTACTTCTCTAACTAGGCTTGCACCCATGTTTTCGATAGTATCTTTTAGCTCAACCTCTTTAGCCACGCTAACGCCGTCTTTTGTGATGTTTGGAGCGCCAAAGCTCTTTTGGATAAGGACATTTCTGCCTCTTGGTCCCATTGTCACTTTCACAGCGTCATTTAGTTTTTTTACGCCCTCGTATAGGCGGTTTCTTGCATCATCAGAGTAAAAAATTTCTTTTGCCATTGTCTTTCCTTTTTTAATTATTTAATCACGCCTAAAACATCATCAATATTTAAAACAAGATATGTTTTATCGTCTAAATTTATCTCAGTGCCACCGTATTTTGCAAATACAACTTTATCGCCAACCTTTACACCCTCTACCTCAGTACCAACTGCTTTTACTTCTCCGCTTAAAGGTTTTTCTTTTGCGTTATCAGGTATAATAATGCCTGAAGCTGTGGTCTTTGTCTCTTCTACACGTTCGACTAGAACACGCTTGCCTAATGGTTGAAAATTCATTGTTCATCCTTTTAGTTTAATTGTCTTTTTTAGCACTCTTTATTTTTGAGTGATGAAATCCTAGCATTTTTTTCTAAAAAAGTCAATAATTTATACTAAAATTTATTAAAACTTTAGTCACTTACACTAAAGTTTTATGATATGTAAAACTAATATAAAGGAAATTTATGAAAAAAATAGCCTATTTAGTAGCAGCTTTGGCACTGATAATCCTTTGCATTTTTGGCTTTATCTTTAGCTCTTTTGGCAATAAATTTATAGCTAGCAAGATAGAAAAAGAAGCACTCGCTCGTGGTATAGATGTCAAATTTAAAGACTTTAGCCTTGGACTTACCACGCTAAATTTAGAAGCGACCGTGATGAATGCCATAAATTTAAAGGCAAATGGGGATCTCTCGTTATTTGCTCAAAGCATGAACTTAAACATAGATATAGACGCCGACGAGTCGAAGGCTAGCAAGCTTGGATTAAAAAAAGATGTCGCACTTAAAGCAAACATGGCTGGTAAATTTAGCGACTTCAAGCTAGTGGCAACTGGCATGGCGCTTGGCTCAAACATAAATTTAAATGCAAATTTAAAAGACTACCTGCCAAAATCTCTAAATCTTGACGCTAAAAACATCGAACTCTCCGAGATCTCAGCTCTTGCACAAAAGCCAAATTTAGCTAGTGGTAAGCTTGACCTAACGAGCAACGTGCAAGGGGTTGATGAGAAAAATGAGCCCATCATTAACGCTCAAATTTTAGCAAGCGACGCAGCGATAAACAAAGAAATTCTTAAAAATGAATTTGGGCTAAATTTAGCAAAAAATATAAACTTTAAAGGCGGCGTAAATGCTAAATTTGCAAATGAAAAAGTGAGCGCAAAAACCATTATCATCGCACCTGAAGCTACTTTAAAAGCAAACGAGACGACCTATGATCTAGTTAGTAAAAATTTAAAGAGTGATTTTTCGCTAAACGTGCCTGATCTTGCGCTTTTTGGCAAGCTCTTGGGCGAACAGCTAAGTGGCGCAGTGGATGCAAACGGCGAAATTACGATGCAAGAAAATGCTCTTAAAAACTTAAAAGCTGAGATAAATGGCCTTGGTGGCAAGATAAAAGCAAATTTTGATAGTAAAAATTTAGTCTTAAATGCCGCAAATATCAAGCTAAAAGAGCTTTTAGCGCTTGCCTTGCAGCCTAGCTACGCAGACGGGCAGATAAATTTAAACGCAAATTTTAGCGGCTTTGATGAGCTAAAAAAGCTTGCAGGCGAGGCTAAATTTGAGATAAAAAACGGCCTTATAAATAATGGTCTTGCAAAGCTTAAAAATGCGGCTAAATTTGAGCTAAAAGGTGGCGCTGTCGCAAAAGGCGAGCTTGTAAATTTTGATGTAAATGTGCTTAGTGACCTTGGCGAGCTAAAGGATGTAAAGGGTATTTTTGACCTAAAAAACAGCCAAATTTTTAGCAAATTTGCCCTGCTCATTAGCGACCCTGATAAATTTAAAGCAGTCAGTGGCTTTGAGGTGAGCTCGAAAATGGCGCTTGCGGGCGATGTGAAGGTCAAGCAGAGCAAGATAGATGAGCTAAATTTAGGCGGTGATGCCTTTGCTGGCAAGCTAAACGCCACTATAAAAAATGAAAATCTTGATCTTAACCTAAAAGAGGCGCAGCTAGGAGAGGTCTTAGCGCTTAGCGGCAACGATAGACTGGCAAACGCTAAGGCAAATGCCCAGGCAAAGGGGCAAAATATCTTTAGCAAAAGCCCAAGTATCGCCGCAACGATCACTTTAAATGATGGCAAATTTAACGCCGCAGCGCTTAGTAAAATGCTTGATAAAAATTTCCCTGAAAATGAGAAATTTAGCTCAAATTTAAGCCTAGACTACAAAGGCGACGTAGCGAAATTTAGTGGCGACTTTCTTAGCTCGCTAGCTGACATAAAGGGCATAGATGGCAGCTTTGATGTGGGCAAAAACACGCTAAGTTTAAAGCTTCAAGCGGTGGTTTCAGATCTAAATAAGCTTGCATTTTTAGCTGGCCGCGAGCTTCACGGTAAATTTGCAGCCATTGTAACGGCAAACGGCAAAGTAGATGATCTAAGCGTAAAAGTCACCTCAGATGATCTATTTAAGGGCAAGCTCGAGGCAAATTACAAAGGTGGAATGTTTGATGCGGTGCTAAAAAATTTTGAAGTCAAGAGCCTAACGCAGACTTTGGGGCTAGATCATCTTTATGATGGCAACGGCGATGCTAAATTTGACTACGAAACAAAGCAAAAGCTCGGCAAATTTGACATCTTGCTAAAAGAGGGTCACCTAGCCAACACAAATCTCACAAACAATATAAAAACCTTCACCGGCAAGGACATCACAAAAGAAATTTACAAAGACGGCAAAATTTACGGTGACATAAAGGGCAATAACGTTGTTTTTAACGTAAATTTAAGCTCGCCAAAGAGCGACATAAAGGTTGCAGGTGGCACTTACAATACTGCGACAAAAATGCTTAACGCGCCGCTTGTTTGCAGGCTCGAAAAGACTGACCTAAACGTGCAAATTTCAGGCACGACAGACAAGCTAAAATACGACGTCAGATCACAATATCTTGAAAATAAGGTCAAAAAAGAGATAGGTAGATTTTTAGACAAAAAGCTGGGCAAAGATGATGAAAGCACAAACGGCGAAAAGCAAAATTTAAAGGGGCTTTTAAAAGGGCTATTTTAGATGAAAAAGGCGGAAAAATTAAAGTATCTAATGGGGCTTGGGCACTTTTGTAGCGACATAAACCAAAGTGCACTTGGTGCGATGCTGCCCTTTTTCATCGCTAGCTACCACTACGACTACGCTACAGCCGCCTCGCTCGTGACCGCCACAAATTTAGCAAGCTCGCTCATCCAACCGCTGATCGGCCGCCTAAGCGACAAAAAAGAGCTGCCCTACGTCATCCCGCTTGGGCTACTTTTGGCAGGCGGGGGCATGAGCCTCACTGGC
>NZ_NDYP01000011.1 GCF_002165775.1 Campylobacter concisus
ACTACTACATCATCTTGGTTTGCGTGATGATAAGCGGTATCGGCGCCGCGCTCTTTCACCCAAGTGCCGCAAGGATCGTAAACTACGCCTCAAACGCCAAAAATAGAGCCAAAAGCATAAGTATATTTTCTTTTGGAGGCAACGTGGGCTTTGCAGTTGGGCCCATTTTAGTCGCCGTTTTTGTGGGAAATTTTGGCCTAAAAGGGACGCTAGTCTTTATAATCAAATCAAATCGGCCTAGCCTCCGGCGTAATGCTTGGCCTTAGTATAACGATGGTTGCATATTCGCAACGGTCATCGGCAAGATCGCTGACATCTTTAGCCTTATACACTCATTTTACTTTGTCGCAGCAGTATCGCTTATATGCGCGGTTTCTAGCTACTTTTTAAGGTCAGTCACGAGATAAATAAATACCAAATTAAAATAAATTAACCTGATTTAAAATATTTAAATATTTTTTAGACTAATTACAATAAAATAACTAATTTAATTTAAGGAGTAAATTTGGAACCGTTACAACAAGAAAAAAAATATATGTTAAAAAGTGCCAGAGAGTTGGGGATTATATCTTGTATTGTGGCGATATTTAAGTATCTAGTTTTCGTTTCAGGGCTTTACAAAACCCTTGATCGTGATTTCAGTCTTATCCTCAAAGCATGCTGCGACTCTATCAGTTGGCTACTTTTATTTTTTGCCATTTCATTAATATGTTCTGTTTATAATTCCTCAAAACTAAGAACATATTTTAAAATTTTTACTATTTTAATTTTGATATATGTGATTTTAACTCTTTTGACTTTTAAAATTGTTATGTATCTAGGAGAAAGAAATTTTAACAATGATGATTTTATCTTTACGATATTGAATCATTTTTATAGCGACGAAGAGATCATGTATAATCATGACCTGTTTAAACAGCTATTTATTTATCGTAGCTATTTATTGAGAGTATTATTCGTAACAGCATCACTATTTTTATTTATATCTATCGCAAAATTAGGAAAAATAACAAAAGAAAAAATGTTTTGGACTTATGCATTATTTGGCGCATCTCACATAGCAAGCTACTTTATTAAAATTGATCACAAAATTTATGATTATATTGATATTGGAGCTTTCTTTCTTGCTTTAATCGCATGGTGGCGACTAAAGACACAAGTAAGTAGTAACGAAATTCAAGTAATTAGCAAAAATGGGATTTTAAATGTGACTACTATCAAATCTTCAAGCCAATTAGCCGCGAAAGCCTGCTTAGTTGGCCTTATCGCAACATTTTTTTACTATATATTTTTTGAATATTTGTTAGCACATCAAGAAAGAATGTCGCTTCGACCAATAATATTTATAAAGCCTCTTGCTTACGCGGTAGTATTAGTGGCTATTTACTCTGCCGTTAAGCAGATAGCACATACGTTAAATGAGATAAGACTACATACAAATTTCTTATTTTTCTCTATCCTTTTTGTGATATTTACAATAGCAAAAGCAACAACTGACTACATGTATATATATGCTTACGATTATACTTTTTTAAATATCTTTGGTACGCACAATGCCTCAATTAAATCTTTAGTTTCTAGCGCCAATACAATCTTATACATTGGAGTATTTGCTCATTTGTTAGCTACAGTATTTTTATTTTTATTTACAACAAGATTAGCAAGTGCAACTAAAAGTAGGCTATTTTGGATAAATTTTATATTATTTGCGATAAGTTCGGTCATACTTTTAGCACTACTATTTCCAGGTAGACCAGATTTTATAGGCCTTTTAACCAAAAACATAGATCTTTTTAATATGGCAGAGTTTTTCTTTTTATTAATTGCTTGGTATAGCGTGAAAAAAGATACAAGAGAATAGGATAGATCGTAAAACGGCATTTGGCGATAAATTTATAGTTTAAACAGCTAAAGACAATATGATTTTGTCTTTAGCTTCGCTATGAGGAGACGAGGTGAAATTTCGCGATACGAATGGGCTCAAAAGCGGTAGTATTTTGCGATAGATTTAAATGTTGCGCAGTTAAAATTTGCATAGATTAGGCACATAAAAATTTAAATTTTGACTACTGAATCATCAAGACAAAATATCTTGTGATGATTTTAAATGCTACGAAGAAATTTTTGACTGAAGATAGAACATATGGTTCATCAAGGGAGAAAATTTCTAGTTCATTTAAAAGCGCGCAAGAGACGAGTCTTTTTATAACTTTCTCATCTTTGCTATCTCATCTCTCAATGCCGCCGCCTTCTCAAACTCCAGCTGCGCCGCCGCTTCAAGCATCTGCTTTCTTAGCTCTTTTACTATCGCAGCCCGCTCGCTAGCTGGCATCTTCTCTAAATTTTTGCCACGTTTATAAATTTCACCATCATCTTCGACATGCAAGCTCTCTTCGATATTTCTGCTGGCAGAGTGCGGCGTGATGCCGTGAGCTTTGTTATACTCATCTTGAAATTTACGCCTTGCAGTCGTCGTATCGATCGCCTCTTTCATCGAGTTGGTTATCTTTTTGGCAAACATTAGCACCTTGCCATTTACATTTCTAGCCGCTCGCCCCATCGTCTGTATAAGGCTCGTCGTAGAGCGTAAAAAGCCCTCTTTATCAGCGTCCATTATAGCTATCAGGCTCACTTCAGGCAGATCAAGCCCCTCACGGAGCAAATTTATGCCTATTAGCATGTCAAATTCGCCACTTCTAAGCCCTCTAATGATCTCATTTCGCTCGATCGCGTCGATGTCTGAGTGCATATACTTGACCTTGACGCCAAGCTCGATGTAGTAGCGGCTTAGCTCCTCGGCCATCTTTTTAGTTAGCACCGTGACCAGCACACGCTCACCTCTAGCGATGACCGCCTTTGCCTCGTCAAATAGCGCCTCGACTTGATTGTCACTATCTTTTATCTCAATGAGCGGATCTAGTAGTCCAGTAGGACGCAAAATTTGCTCATAGACGTGCCCCTGACTGATACCAAGCTCGTACTCGTTTGGCGTGGCTGAGACAAAGAGAAATTTCGCCTTTTTGCTTATAAACTCGTCAAATTTAAGCGGCCTGTTATCAAGCGCTGAAGGCAAGCGAAATCCATACTCCACAAGCACCTCTTTACGGCTCCTATCACCAGCGTACATGCCCCTAAACTGCGGCAAACTCACGTGGCTCTCATCGACGATGACCAGATAATCCTCGCCACTTATCTCAAAGTAGTCAAACATCGAGTACGGCGTCTCTCCGGGCTTTTGACCAGTCAGATGTCGCGCGTAGTTTTCGATGCCTTTACACATACCAGTGCTTGCCATCATCTCAAGATCAAATTCTACCCTCTGCTTTAGCCTCTGTGCCTCGACTAGCTTGCCCTGCTCGTTAAATTCTTTCAAGCTCACGTCAAGCTCCTCTTCGATCTCTTTCATAGCAATCTTTAACCTATCAGCGCCTACGATAAACTGGCTGGTGGCATAAAGCGTAAATTTAGAGATGTCCTTTAGCCTTTTGTTATCAAGCACGTCAAAATGATACATCGAGTCGATCTCATCGCCAAAAAACTCAACTCTTAGGGCTTCGTCATTGTAATAAGCTGGGTAGATATCCACCACATCGCCATTTACACGAAAGTCGCCCCTGTCAAAGTAGTTGTCATTGCGCTTGTAGCCCATATCCACAAGCTGCTCTAGAAGCTTTCTTTGGCTAAATTTCTGTCCAACATTTAGGTAGGCTACCATCCCTTTGTACTCGCTTGGATTACCAAGTCCGTAGTTTGCAGAGACTGAAGCCACACAGACGACATCGTCGAAGCTTAACAAGCTAGCAGTCGCACTTAGACGCAGTCGCTCAAGCTCCTCATTTACTGAGCTATCCTTCTCTATGTATAGGTCGCTTCGCGGGATGTAAGCCTCTGGCTGGTAGTAGTCGTAGTAGCTTATGAAGTACTCGACGTGATTTTTTGGGAAAAAGCCCTTAAATTCGCTGTAAAGCTGCGCAGCTAAGGATTTGTTATGCGTCATGATGAGCGTTGGCATATTGAGCTCGCGTATGACGTTTGCCATGGTAAAGGTCTTGCCAGATCCTGTGACGCCTAAAAGTGTTTGATATTTGTTACCCGATTTTACACTTTTTACTATCTCTTTTATCGCTCTTGCCTGGTCGCTACTTGGACTAAATTTAGATGAAATTTCAAATTTACTCATTGATTGCCTTTAAATTTGGGCGAATTTTATAGCAAAGATAGTGCTTTGTCAAATGAGAATTTTAATAAGAATTTAGCCTCTGCGTGTTAGAATACGAGCTTAATTATTATTTTAAAGGAACTTTTATGTTTGAAGATAATGCGATCTTAACCACACTAAGCGATAAAGTAAATGACCTGATTACAAAATATGACGAACTTTGCAAAACGAACGAAGAGTTACGCAACGAGATCGTAACTTTAAAAGCACAAAATGAGGCAAAAAGCAATCAAATCATGCGTTTAGAAGAGGATCTTGACAAGAAAAATACCGAAGCTGACGATGTAATGAGAAAAATCGAAGCTGTCCTTGGCAGATAAGCTTGGTTAAAATATGAAAAAAATTACGCTCACGATATCATCTCGCGACTACACGATCACGCTTGATGATGATTTTGCTAAATTCTTTGAAGATGACTGGCAAAATTTAATGGGCGGGCGCCAATTTATCGAGCCAAAAGAGCTTTTAAATGCCTTTATAGAAAAATGTTATGAAAATTATGCTGTGATAAAGGCAGTAAAAAATTTAACTAGCAACGTTGATGAGATATTAAAGCGAGAAGAGAGATGAAAAGACGAGCTTACACCTTACTTGAGCTAATATTTATAGTAGTTATACTAGGTATTTTAAGCACAGTCGCTATACCTAGGCTATTTTTTTCTAGAAGTGATGCTACTATCTCAAATGCCAAAACTCAACTTGCCGCTATAAGAAGTGGAATTTCACTAAAATACAATGACAATATCTTGCAAGCAAAGCCAGAATTTCCACAAAAACTAGACGATGGCGATCCAAGCAAACTCTTTAAAAATGTTATAAATATACCGATAAAAGATAGCGGCAGCAAAAATGGCTGGCACAAAATAAGCGATGACAAATACACATTTAGACTAGATGGCAAAGTAGCAAATTTCAAATACGACAAAAATACTGGTGATTTTGGTTGCAGTGATGAAAATGAAATTTGCAAATCACTTCAGTAATGCATTATTACATACTCGCATTTTATGGGCTAAATTTAGCCCCACTCACTTATGAAAGCGATCAAGAACTAGAAAAATTTCAAGGCGTAAGGGCTTCTTTAAAAGGCAAAATTCTTACTGCTTTTATCGTAAACGAGACTGACAAACCAGAGTTTAAAACAAGTAAAATTTTAGAAATTCTACCGATTAATCTAACTTCAATGCAAAGCGAATTGGCAATATTTATCTCAAAATATTACACATGCGAGCTTGGCGTCAGCCTAAATTTATTTGAACCAAATGACACTATTGCAGTAGATAAATTTTATGAAAATCAAAATTTTAATGTGGCACCTAAACTAAGCGAAAAACAGCAAGAGGCTTTGGATTTTATAAATAAACGTAAAATTTCACTCATATTTGGCGACACTGGAAGCGGAAAAAGCGAAATTTACATAGCAAAGATCAGAGAAATTTTAAACGCAGGCAGCCAAGCGCTATTTTTAATGCCTGAAATTTCACTCACGCCACAAATGCAAAAACGCCTTGAGAGCTTCTTTGGCGAGGCAGTAGCAGTCTGGCACTCAAAGATCACGCCAAAGAAAAAAGAGCAAATTTTAAAAGATATAAAAAGTGGAAAAGTTAGGCTCGTTGCAGGTGCGAGATCGGCTTTATTTTTACCACTTGAGAAGCTAAAACTCATCATCATAGACGAAGAACACGACGATAGCTACAAAAACACAGGTTCAAAACCACACTACAACGCAAGAGATCTCGCCCTCTTTTTAACTAGTAAATTTGATCTACAAGTGGTGCTTGGAAGTGCCACGCCAAGCCTTACTAGCTTTTACAAGCAGGAGTATTTTCGCTTAAAAGGGACATATTTTGATTCGCAAAAAAATTACATTTTTGACGAGAGCGAGACTGGAATTAGTGAAATTTTAAAAGATGAAATTTCAAAGACGCTCACGAATAAAAAGCAAGCTGTCATCTGCCTGCCAACAAGGGCAAATTTTAAATATCTAGTCTGCAAAAACTGCGGTGAAACGCTAAAGTGCCCATTTTGCAGTATCGGTATGAGCTATTATAAAAAACAAAACGTGCTAAAGTGTCAATACTGCGAGCATAAAATGGCTGTGCCGAAAACTTGTCACCAGTGCGGTAGCGAGATGATAGAGGCCAAAAAGATCGGTACTAGCGAGCTACTTGAAAGGCTGCAAGCTGAGTTTGCAAACGCTAGGATCGCTAAATTTGACCGAGATGAGATCACTACGCAAAACAAGCTCGTAAAGGCTTTAAAAGAATTTAACGACGGCAAGATAGATATCTTGCTTGGTACGCAAATGCTAAGCAAAGGGCATGATTATCACAACGTAGAGCTTGCTGTCATCATGGGATTTGACGAGCTTTTAAATTTTCCTGATTATAAAGCCAGAGAGCGAACGCTCGCTCTTGCCATGCAAGTAGCCGGAAGAGCTGGTAGAAATGGGGTTGGCAGAGTTATCATTCAAAGCAAACAAAGAGAATTCTTTGAGAGCTACATCAGTGACTATGACGCATTTTTAAAATATGAGATAGATTATAGAAAAGAGCTTTATCCGCCATTTACTAGGCTTCTTCGCATTATCATCTCACATAAAGATGAACACATAGTAAAAAATACAATGAATGAATTTGTGCAAAGAATAGAACCTTTAAGAAGCGATGAGCTTGAGATCATAGGATACGGAAAGTGCCAGATCGAGTATCTTGGAAGTAAATTTAGATATGAAATTTTACTCCGCTCAAACTCTCATATACCTCTTTTAAAAGCTGCAAGCCTCTGCAAAAGCGAGCTTAGCGATATTGATATAGACCCGGTCAACTTTAGTTAAAATATTAGTCTAAAAACTATCCAACAAAGACATGGCAAATTTTAAAAATAGACATATAGAGAAACCTAATGCTTATGAAAGCATTATGGAATTTGATAAGTTGGCTATAAAGAGTAAGTAAAATTTTAGAAACTACATCCAATAAAAATACTAATTTTTATAAACTATTAAAAATAAATTTTCAAGCCTTTTAAAAGCCATTTTTCTTTATAATCCCCAATAAAAATTTAAAGGCAAAATTTTGCAACGATACCCAACAAAACAGATAAAAATTCGCAATGTTTTAATAGGCGGTGACGCACCAATATCCGTGCAATCAATGACATTTTCAAAAACAAAAGACGTAAAAGGCACGCTTGAGCAGATACAAAGGCTATATTTTTCAGGCTGTGACATCGTGCGCTGCGCAGTTTTTGATAAAGAAGACGCAAGCGCGCTCAAGCAGATAGTTGCAGGTTCACCTATTCCAGTCGTTGCAGACATTCATTTTAATCACACCTACGCGCTTATAGTTAGCGAATTTGTCGATGCTATCCGCATAAATCCAGGCAACATTGGCTCAGCCAAAAACATAAAAGCGGTCGTTGATGCCTGCAAACAGCGAAATTTACCTATCCGTATAGGTGTAAATTCTGGCTCGCTTGAAAAGCAGTTTGAAGATCGCTACGGCCGCACGGTGGAGGCTATGGTGGAGAGTGCGATGTATAACATCAAGCTTCTTGAGGATTTTGACTTTACAGACATTAAAATTTCACTTAAATCAAGCGACGTTGAACGCACGATGCAAGCTTATAGAGCGCTTCGTCCAAAGACAAATTATCCATTTCATCTAGGTGTAACAGAGGCAGGTACCACTTTTCACGCCACTATCAAGTCCGCGATCGCTCTTGGTGGGCTTTTGCTTGAGGGTATAGGCGATACGATGAGAGTTAGCATC
>NZ_NDYP01000012.1 GCF_002165775.1 Campylobacter concisus
CTACCGCCGCTACTACTTTGACGAGGGCGGCGCGTTAAAGCAAGATGGCACCTACAAGGCGGACAAGCGAGAGGGCGTATTTACCGACTATTACGTTAGCGGCGAGGTTAGCGCACGTAGCCCATACGCGGGCGGGCTTCGAAACGGCGAGGACTTCGACTACTACAAAAGCGGTAAAATTCGAGGCGTGCGAACCTACAAAGAGGGCAAGCGAGAGGGCGCGGAAACGTGGTACTACGAAAGCGGCACCGTGGAGGAGACGGGCGAATACAAAAATGACCGCAAAAACGGCGTTTGGAAGCGATTTTACGAAAACGGCAAAACGCGCGTGGTAGAAAATTACAAAGACGGCGAAAAGGACGGCGTCGCGCGCGAATACTATCCAAGCGGCAAGCTACGAGGCGAATACGAGTACAAAGACGGTCGCCAAACAGGTGCTGGGCTGGACTACTACGAGAGCGGGGCACTGGCGGCGAAAGTGATGTTTAAAAATGGGCGCTATCACGGGCTATATGAGGAGTATCACGAAAACGGCGCGCTAAAGGCCAGAGTGATGTTTGAGGACGGGTTGGAGGTCGGCGAGGCGCGCCACTACTACGCAAACGGCAAACTCGAAGCCGAGGGCGAATTTGAGCGCGGCAGGCTCATCCGAGCTAAAAAATATGACGAAGCGGGTAAGCTAATCAGCGACAAGTCTGATAAAAACGGACTGCCGAGGGAGTAAATACTAAAATAAGTTACTACTGGCATCATTTGAATTTTTACCAAACCAAATATTTACGTCCTTTTGTATTTTGAATATTTTAATTAGCTTTAAATAACACTACAATAGTCGTACTTAATATTAAAATTTTTATATTTATCTTTTGCATCTTAGCCATAAAAGTAGCGATCTCATTTATAAAATCGATAATATTTTTATAAATAAAAGCAAAATTTCAATATAACAAGTAGTATAATTGCAAGCATGTAAATATTATTTTTTATATTTTAAGCGTATTTTTGATTTTTGTATTCTGGTTTTTAAATATCTTAATAAGGAGCAAAAATGCATACTCTTGGTCTAATCATAGCCCTACTTACGCTTTTTGTTGTAGGCTGGGCGATTTTAAAAGGCAAATACGCCACTTTCGTGCTCTTACTCTCTGGCGTTATCATGCTTGTCTCTTCAGTCATTCTTGATACTGGAAAATTTTTACCAGAAAAGGTAAAGAGCACTGGAAATTCCTTACTGGATGTAGTTGAGTTTATCCACTATATGCTCTCAAATAATTTTTCACAACTTGGACTTTTAATCATGTTAATGGTAGGTTTTGCAAGTTATATGACTCATATCGGAGCAAATCAAGCCTTTGTGGGCATCGCCACAAAAAGGTTTAAAGCCATAAAAAGCCCATATTTTATGATCTTCATAGCTTTTTGCGTAGCAAAACTTATAAGCATGGTCATAACCAGTGCGGTTGGGCTTGGCGTGCTTTGTCTTGCGCTTCTTGGACCAGTTCTTATATCACTAGGACTAAATAAACTAAGCGTTGGTAGTATTTGTGCGATGAGTGGAGCTAGCTCAATGGTACTTCTTGGCTCATCGACAGCTGCTGCTGCAAAAGCAACTGAACTTGAGGTGCTTGATTATGTTTTTATCTATAAAATTCCAGCGGCTCTTCCAACTGTGCTCGTGATCGGCATTGCATTAGTTCTTTGGAATAGATACTTAGACAAAAAAGAAGGTTGGGTTTGTAGCGAGCATGTAGGAGAGAGCATTAGTTTTGACGATAAGGTGGATGTTCCAAAAGAGCAAGCACCTATGATCTATGCTCTTTTACCATTTTTACCGATGATTTTAGTAGTAGTTTTTTCGCCATATTGTTTAAAAACTATAAAACTAAACATATCAAGCGTCATAATCCTTTCTATGATAATTGCTATGGTTTTTGAAGCATTTAGGCATAAATTTAGCTTTGAAAAGCTTGGCGAAGGGCTAAAAGTATTTTTTAATGCCATGGCAAAAAGCTTAAGTGGTGTTGTTATGCTAGTTGTAGCAGCTGGTATATTTGCTGAAGGGTTTAAAGCTCTTGGTATGCTTGATGCTATTGTAAATTTGGCAAAAAGCATAGGTTTTGGAGGGCTTGGCATGTCTATACTTTTTGTATTTATAACAACCATCGTTACAATCATAGCTGGCTCAAATGGTGCAAGCTTTTATCCGCTTTTAAATATGGTGCCAAATATAGCTAAGAGTTTAAACATCAACTCTGTTATGCTCGTGCTTCCTATGCATCAAGCCTCCACAATAGCTAGACCACTTTCACCTGTCTCTGGCGTAGTGGTAGCCATTTCAGGCATGCTTCACATTAGCCCACTTTCGCTCATTAAAAGATGTAGCGTGCCAGCTATTTTAGGTCTTATAAGCCACCATATATTTGTATTTTTACTATCATTTTAAGGAGAAAATATGAGATGGAGCTTTGATGATTCTTACGTAGATTTTGATAACGAAATT
Source organism: Campylobacter concisus (assembly GCF_002165775.1). NCBI lineage: Bacteria > Pseudomonadati > Campylobacterota > Epsilonproteobacteria > Campylobacterales > Campylobacteraceae > Campylobacter > Campylobacter concisus. Next base: position 2,501 of record NZ_NDYP01000012.1, read on the forward strand.
TTTACCTCATCGTTTGAAAATCTAAAAGCACAAAATGAAAATTTGGTTAAATTTTTAAACAATAGTGAGCTTACCAAAGCTATCATCTCATACGAAGAAGCATACAAAGAAGCAACTAGCCTACTCGCATTTTGTCGTTGCAAAAGTAGCGATAATACAAAAGATGAGCTAGCTAGTAAATTTGAGCTAAAAATAAAAGAGCAAAAAGCTAAACTTGATACGGCAAAGGAGATACTTTTTGATAAATTTGATAGCCTAAAAAGTGATGATAAAATTTTTCAAAGCACTCAATTTAAACATATAAAATTTCTATATTTAGAGCATAAAAATAGCAAGAGTAAAATACGAAAAAAGAGCGAAAGAGAGTTTTTTGCAAATTTAGCGCTCACAAATTTTTTTCCACTTTTTGCAAATTTTAGACATCTAAATAATTTAATAAATATCTCTACTACCAATAAAAATGCAAAGACACAAAGCTATAATCTTGCAAAATGTATGGGTATATTAAAAGGATCAGATGATGAAATTTTACGCAAAAATGTGTTTAATGCTCTGAGTTCTCACTATGATAAATTTGCCGATCTTTATCTTGATATCTTAAATATGCTTCATGGATTTAGACTGGCTAAATTTAAGGCAGCAAAAGTTGATTTTTTAACTCCAAGCCTTGAAGAAAATAAAATGAGCCTTGACACTTTAAACGCCATGCAAGAAGCCATTAGCAAAAGAGTGGAAAAAATAAGAGAATGCGTAAGAATAAGAGCTAGCTTTTTAGGTGGTAAAAGTATGAGAAGTTGCGATCTTTTGGCACCTTATCCACTTAGCAAGCATAGTGAAATTTCTCATGACGAGGCTATTAAAATCATCAAAAAAGCATTAAAACCACTGGGCGAAGATAATTTTATCGAGCTTATGATAGACAAACACTGGATAGAAAGCGATGTACGAGAAAATAAAGCTGGTGGAGCATTTTTTGTGAGTTTGCCAAAATTTAAGCAACCAAGAATTTTTACCACCTACATGAATACTCTTTCGCACTTAATCCAGCAAGCTCATGAGCTTGGGCATGCTTGGCACTACTACTTAATGCGTGATCTTCCGGTTTTAAGCGCAAATTTTCCAATGAGCTTAGCTGAGAGTGCAAGCACATTTAATGAGACTCTTTTACGAAATGAACTAAAAAAAGATGACTCACTTAGAGTAGAAATTTTATGGCAGGAGCTAAAAAGCGCTGCAAATTTTTTACTTCATATAAACGTTAGATACGAGTTCGAAACTGGTTTTATAAAGTTGCGACAAAAAGGTCAAGTTAGCAAAAAAGATGCAAATGATCTTTTAAAACAAGCTTGGGATAAATTTTATAAAGACAGCACGAGCGATGTTGAAGAATTTTTGCCATATTTTAAGCCACATTTTTATAAAACAGATAACTACATCTACAACTATCCTTATAGTGTCGGCTATCTGCTATCACAATTTTTTCTAAGTGAGTTTAAAAAAGACGAAGCAAAATTTTGCAAAATTTATAAACAATTTTTAATAGAGTGTGGCACAAAAAGCGTGGAAGAACTAATAAAAAAACACTTTAAAAAAGATACAACAAAGTGCGAATTTTGGCTGATTGGCATAGATGAAGCGCTAAAAAATTTAGATGAGTTTAAAAAGGTAGTGACCGTATAAATTCACTAGTTATCTTAAACGTTTTATTTTTTTTCGAGAAATTTTATAAATTTTTGATGGGGCATCTTCGAAAAAATGATCATCTACTATTTCATCAGCCACGCTCATAGCCCAAGCTTCATTAAAATTTTGTCCATTCTTGTTCGCACTGCTTGAATAAAACCAGTCAAATTTAGCTAAAAATTTTTCGTGCTCACACTCTTTTACGACTCTAATAGCCTTTAAATTTGGATACAAAAATGTGGCTTTTCTTGAACGGCGTATAAAATTTTTATACTTTTTTGGCACTCTAACAAGCTCATTTAAAACGCTAAATTTTGCCGTCGTGATAAGGCAAGGTTTATTCTCATCACGCATTTTGACCTTGTTTATCTCTTTATAATCTTTACTCAAAAAGCCAGCTGTCGTATCGGTTTGTGCTAGAAATATCATAATTTTTCTCTTTTTGATAGTAAAAATATACAAGAGATTATTAGAGCAAATCCTAAAAAATCCCAAAATACAAATTTTGTTCCAAGCCAAAAGTAGCCAAAGAAGGCCGCACTTAGTGGCTCTATGCAGGCTAATAAACTAGCTTTTGCTGCGCCTATTAACTTAACACCTATCATATAAAAGCTAAATGCAAAAATGGTGCCAAGCGTAATAACAGCAATAAATGCCAGCCATTGATTTATACCATTAAGCCCAGCAAAATCCCAAACTCTCATATAGCAAGCAAGCACTACTCCGCCCATAACCATGCCCCAGCCAAGCGTGAGAGTGACTGAATATTTAGCATTCAGCCTTGCTGGAGCTAGGTTATAAACGCAGACGCAAACGGCGCTCACCAAGCACCAAAATAGCGCTTTTGGCGAGATGGCAAGAGATGAAATTTGCGCATGTGTGCTTAGGAAAAATACGCCAAGCATGGCTAAAAATAGAGCTAAAATTTCAAGTTTTCTTGGGACGCGTTTTTCTTTTATGCAAATGACCATTAAAATTAAAGCAGGAGCAGTGTATTGAATAACAGTCGCAACTGCGGCATTTGAAAGCTCAATGGAGTAAAAATAAGCGTACTGCGTCATCATAAGCCCAAGCAGGGCATAGACTAAAAACTCACCAAGAAGCTTTATATCTTTAATCGGAGCAAAAACGGCACTTGGTTCTTTAAAAGCATAAAAAATCACAATAACAATGCCAGCTAGCATCAGTCTATATGGCACTAAAAAATCAGAATTTATACCAAGTGAAAATAGATACTGCCCACAAACCCCACTAAATCCCCAAAGGATACCGCCAACTAAAGTAAGGAGTATCCCAAGACGATGAGTATTCATTAAATTTATCTGTCTTTATGAAGCTGTGCATCTTTGCCATAATATGGCGAATATGGTCCATAAAGTATACAGTTGCGACAATTTCTTGAAAATAAATAAGCATCAGCTCTTACTGCTAGGTCGTAGGATCTGTCTGAGATGGTATTTGCCACCTGTGAGATGACGGCTGAGACTAACATGCCAAGTAGGCTACTTTGGCCGCTGCTACTATCTTCTGCTGCCATAGCACTACCTTGCCAAAGAGTAGCACCGCTTTTTATATCGATAAGCTTTGCTTCAAGGACAACCTTTGTTGAGCTTGAGATGACTGCATAGCTCGTACCATAATCTTTTATGTTTATGTAAAGCACACTATCAGCATGAAAAATTTTATCAAGCTTATTTAGTGGTACGGCTGCGATCTCGCTTGGCTCGGTTATACCATTTAGCTTAAAGGTATCATTTACAAGAGCCACTGGAAATACATAGTATCCTGCCTCACTTAGTGGTGCGACTGCATTTGCTAAAACTGCTGCTGGACCTGAAATTTCTGTGCTATCATTTGTTGGCATAAGCACTAAGATAGAGTGAGGTCTTTTTTGTAAAAATTCTGAGTAGTCGTATGGCTCAGGCTCTTTTATAGAGCAACCCGTAAAAAATACTACCGAAAATATAGCGGCTATAAATTTCAGGCTATTTTTCATTATTCGCCCCCTCTTTTTGCTCTACTTTTTTCGGAGTTAAATTTTTAGAGCCTTTAATGAAATTTATATATTCCCTTGACTCTGGGAAATTTTGCACCTCTTTGTCAAAATTTACATTTGCAGCGCCTAAATTTCCATTATTTAGATACAAAAGTCCAAGGTGTGCGTATACGCCAGGAGCGATCTTGTAGCCCTTTTGTGTTGATATCTGCACCAAATTTTCTAAGCGTGAAATTTGCTCGTTTGTATCGCCCTCTTCGTTTAGGTAGCTATATAGCGAGCTACTATATGATCCGTCCCAATAATAAAGTGATCTTGGGCCGTTTGAATGGCCGCAACCCGCTAAAAATAGTGCAAAAAGCGCAAGGCTGGCAAGCTTTATTTTACTTGCCATGCTCCACTTTCTATGCCATTTACGAGATTATTTACCGCTTCAATAATAGCTAGGCTTAAAACCTTGCCATTTAGCGTAGAGTCGTATCCTGCTGTGCCGCCAAAGCCTATGATCTCTCTGTTTGAAAGGGTATATTCACCAGCGCCGCTAACCGAATATACAACCTCAGCTGTTTTGGTATCAACGATATTTAAATTTACCTTTGAATAGGCAGTTTGTTGCTTACCTTTGCCAAGTATGCCAAATAGCTGATGATCGCCCGTAGTTTTTCGTCCAAACTCGGTTACATCACCGGTTATCACGTATCTTGCGCCTTTTAGATTTTGAGCGGTTTTACTTAGCTCGCTCTCTTGTTTGATCACTTTCATATTTGATCTATCAAGCACTAAAAATCTACCGCTTTGCTGTAAATTTGTGATCAAAATACTTTGAGCTTGGTTACCAAGCCTATCCTCGCCATCAGCAAATACACCATTTTGGTAAGCTGATTGATTATTAAATCGACCTATCGAAACCGAAATTTTTTGGCCATTGTAAACTGTGCCGTAGCTTGCTACTTTTGGAGTCTCAACAACCCTTGAACTCTCACTCGCACATCCAGCAAAAAGAGCTGCTGTAAGCAAAACTGCACCAAATTTAAATACACTTTTCATTTTTTATCCTTTACGACAAAATCGCTTGTATATTACTAAATTTCTTTTTAAATAGCTTTAAATTTCATCCATGTACCTTTTAGATATCTAATCGTAAAAAGCACCGCCTTTACAGCCCAGTCAGCAAACATTGCAAACCAAGTACCTATCATACCAAGATCAAACGTAAGTGCAAAGACATAGGCCAAGATGACTCTACAAGCAAACATACAAACTAAATTTACAATCATTGGATATTTAGCGTCCCCAGCAGCACGAAAAACGGTCGGATATGTGTAAGCAAGTGGCCAAATAAGACACATAGCGATACCGTGATACCAGACGATCTGTCTTGTTAAATTTATGGCTTCTTCCGAGAGATTATAAACAAGAAGCAATGGCTCAAGTAAAAGCAAAATTACTGCTGTGCTAAAAAGCTGGACAATATAGATACTTATCATCGACTTTCTTACGTAAAATTTAGCCTGAGCAAAGTCGTTTGCGCCAACACACCTTGAGATAACCACACTAAGCCCTGTTCCTATCGCCATACCAGGAAGTACTTGAAACATCACGATCGTCCCTCCCACGGCATTTGCAGCGATACTTGCCGTACCAAAGAGAGAAACTAAACTTAAAACAATAATGCGCCCTACGTAAAACATCGAATTTTCAAAACCATAAGGCACTCCAATATTTAAAATTTTCTTGATGATCTCGTAGTCAAATTTATAGATAAGACTCTTTCTTATGTGAAGTTTTAGCCTTATATCAAGAAGCAAATAGACTATAACAAAGCAAGCAAGCATCTTGGCTATAAGCGTGCTAATAGCAATACCTAAAACACCAGTATGAAATGTATAAATACTAATGGCAGTTAGAAGTATGTTTAATAAATTTGCAGCCGCCATAATATACATAGGTAGCTTTGCGTTTGACATCGTGCGAAAGATCGCCGCAGCTGCTGCATAGACTGCTAAAAATGGCGCGGAAATGGCCGAGAAAACAAGATAGTGGCTAGCATCATGCCTTACTTGCTCTCCAATATCGCCAAAGACATAATCTAGAATAATATCTTTTAAAACTATGATGACTGCTGCGATAAAAAGGGCAAAGATAAAACTAAACCAGACGAGCTGATTTGCTGTGATTTTGGCGTTGCCACTTTGTTTATTACCAAGATACTGGCTAGCAACCACTGAGCCGCCAGTAGCGATAGCTGTAAAAATACTGATAAAAAGCGCCATGACAAATTCCACAAGACTAATTGCACTTACAGCGCTTTCACTAACACTTGCTGCCATTAGCGAGTTTGCAAGCCCTAGACTATACTCTAAAAACTGCTCAACCGCAATAGGGAAAAATAGCTTTGCAAGGTCGGCATTTGAGAAAAATTTTGTATTTTGATCTTTGATTTTGTTTACCATGCTTCCCCTAAGATAAACTTAAAAATTTTAATATATTTAAGCCAAGATCTGCTTTTTGCAAATCCTGACTTAAAAATTTTAGTGTCTTGAAAGATAATTTGTATCGTAGTTATTGCTTAAAAAGTCTTTGTTTTCCATCATAGCGATGTGAAAGTCTTTTGTTGTTTTGATGCCACTTATTATGAGCTGATCAAGAGCTACTTTCATCTTGTGGATCGCTCTGTTTCTATCAGTATCCCAAACTACGAGCTTACCGATCATACTGTCATAATACGGCGGTATAGAGTAGTCTTGATAGATGTGGCTATCCATTCTCACGTTGCGGCCGCCTGGGCAGACATATTTTGTGATCTTGCCAGGGCACGGTGTGAAGGTGTTTGGATCTTCAGCTGTTATCCTACACTCGATCGCATGACCTTTTAGCTCGATGCTCTCTTGTGATGGTAGTGCCTCGCCTTCAGCCACTTTTATCATAAGTTCGATAATATCAAGTCCGCTTACCATTTCGCTTACTGTGTGCTCAACTTGAAGCCTTGTATTCATCTCGATGAAGTAAAAGTCCAAATTTTTATCAACTAAAAACTCAAACGTACCAGCTCCCTCGTAGCCGATTGCTTTTGCCGCTTTTATAGCAGTTTCGTGAAGTCTCTCTCTTGTCTTTTCATCAAGTAAAATAGCTGGACTTTCTTCGATCAGCTTTTGGTGGCGACGCTGCATAGAGCAGTCACGCTCGCCGATATGAAGCACATTGCCATGGCTATCGCCGATGATTTGAACCTCGATGTGGCGTGGGTTTAGGATATATTTTTCCATATACATTGTTCCATCGCCAAATGCGCTCATAGCCTCGCTCTCAGCTGACCAAAACGCTTTTTCTAAATCCTCTTCACGTTCAACCACGCGCATACCGCGTCCGCCGCCACCTGCAGCAGCTTTTAAGATGACAGGATAGCCGATCTTTTTAGCTAGCTCTTTTGCAGCTTTTGTGTCAGCCACAGCGCCGTCTGAGCCAGGGATGACTGGCACGCCAGCTCTTTGCATGACCTGTTTTGCCTTGCTCTTGTCGCTCATCAAAGCCATCGCAGCGACACTTGGTCCTATAAATTTGATCTTGTGGTGTGAGCAAATTTCAACAAAATTTTGATTTTCACTTAGAAAGCCATAACCTGGGAAGATAGCGTCTGCTTCGCTGATCTCAGCGGCACTTATGATAGCTGGGATATTTAGGTAGCTATCACTTGAGCGTTCTTTACCGATGCAAATGGCTACGTCAGCATATTTTACGTAAAGTGCGTCTTTATCAGCGGTTGAATAGACTACAACGGCTTCTTTACCCATCTCCTTTATCGTTCGCAAAGCACGAAGAGCGATTTCGCCTCGGTTTGCGATTAAAATTCTTTTTAATTCCATTAATTTTTCTCCACGCCAAATAACGGCAATCCAAACTCAACTGGCTGTCCGTCAGAGACTAGCATTTCAGTGATCTGGCAGTCAAACTCAGCCTCGATCTCGTTCATTATCTTCATTGCCTCGATGATACCTACTACATCGCCTTTTCTCACTCTTTGACCTACTTTTACAAATGGAGCAGCACCTGGGCTTGGAGCAGCGTAAAAAGTGCCTACCATAGGAGATTTTATGCTATCTTTTGGCGTATTTGATGCTGGTTTTACCTCTGAGCTAACGACTACATTTACAGGTGCTGGAGCTGGCGCTTGTGCTGCTGGTTTAGCAGGTGCGCAATAATCTGAAAATTTTTCAAGCTCTACCTCAAAATCACCACTTTTTATTTTGATATGATTCATCTCCATATCATTAAAAAATTCGATAAGCTCTTTTATATCTTCTTTTTTCATAGAAAATTCTCCTAAATTTTTATATAAGCTTCTAATTGTAGCGAAAATTAGATAAAAAATTTTTTTATGAAGCAAAAACGAGAACTCAATGTTACTCTTTTTTACTAAGTTATTTTTCAGTAATAATTATCTTAATGCCTTTAGTATCCACTAAACTTTCATCGATGATGATCTCATCTATCTCTGCTGCCCTTATCACGCCACTTTTTGGATTTTTTATGCTTTTTATCGCTCCGCTTGTGCTCACATCGACACTTGAATATTCAAACGCAAGACTCGTATCCATAAAAATACAATCTTTTACGACCAAATTTTCCACGTAGCAAAGGGCTTGCAAGCTCTTTATCGTGCAGTTTATAAGCGTCACATTTTTTGAGTTCCAAGCTAGATATTCGCCTGAGATTAGACAATTTTGTGCGGTCACGTTTTCGCAGTTCCAAAATGCATCTTTTGAAATGAGCTTTGAGTTTGTGATATGGATATTTTTACAACCATCAAAGCAGTAGTTTCCGTCTAAATTTAGCCCATCGATCTCTAAATTTTCGCTATTTGCCCCAAAGTAATCGCCTCTAGCAAAGACGTTTATTATCCTAACGCCCGTACATCCCCAAAGTGTCTCGCCAGCGTCTGAAAAATTTACATTTTCTAGCAAAATTTGCGAGCTTTTTCTAAAGCTTTTTGGAGCGTTGATGACCACGTCTTTGAAGCTTAAATTTGTGCTGTACCACATGCCAGCCCTTGCTAGAGACTCCAAGTATCCGCCATTTAGCGTGATGTCGTTTGCGTACCAAAGTGGGTATTTGTAGGCAAAAACGCACTCATTTAGCTTTAAATTTGAGCTGTGCTTTAGCGGCGATTCGCCATCTTCAAAGATACAGTTTGTAAAATTTACACTTTTTGCCCCAAACATCGCACGCTCGCCGGTGAAAATTTCTTCTTTTCGTTCTTGCATTTTTGCCCCTTTATTAATTTTTACTGTTAAAATTATACTAATTTTCATCTAATTTATTCGCTTTATTAAATTTACTTTAAAGACGCAAAGCGTTATAATCGCCCAAAAAAGGAGCAAAAATGGGTTTAAAGTCAGACTCTTGGATAAGAAAAATGTCGGTTGAGAAAAATATGATAGTGCCATTTGCCGAGGAGCAAGTGGGTCGTGGCGTCGTTAGTTACGGCGTTTCTAGCTACGGCTACGATATCCGCGTTGGTGATGAATTTAAAATTTTTACAAACATCGGCGGGACCGTGGTCGATCCAAAAAATTTCGACGAAAAAAACGTGGTCGATTTTAAGGGCGACGTCTGCATCGTTCCGCCGAATTCATTCGCTCTAGCGCGCACGATCGAGTACTTTAACATGCCCGATAACGTACTAGCCATCTGCCTAGGCAAAAGCACCTACGCAAGGTGCGGTATCATCGTAAACGTCACGCCTTTTGAGCCCGGATTTAAGGGGCACATCACGATCGAGATATCAAATACAACGCCACTTCCTGCAAAAATTTATGCGAACGAAGGCATCGCGCAGGTGCTATTTATCGAGGGTGATGAGCCTTGCGAGGTAACCTATGCTGACAAAAATGGCAAATACCAAGCCCAAGAAGGTATCACACTACCTAGAATTTTGAAATAAATTTAGCCTTTGCTACTTTGCAAAGGCTAAATTTATCACCCACTTTTTTGCAAAACTCTAAAAGTTAATTAAATTTTGACGAAATATAAGCTATAAATAGTAAAGTTTTGATGGATAAATTGCTAAATTTTGGCACAGCTTTTGCTTAAAAATTTATAAAAAATAATTCAAATTAGCCATTTATAAATTAAAAAAATGACTAGCAAAAAGGCGTAAAATGTTTAACAACAAATCGATATTGATCACTGGCGGAACAGGAAGTTTTGGTAAAAAATACACCGAAATTTTGCTAAAAAAATATAAGCCAAAAAGGCTAGTTATCTACTCACGCGACGAACTAAAGCAGTATGAAATGGCTCAAATATTTAGAGACAAGGCTATGCGTTTTTTTATAGGTGATGTGAGAGATTATAAGCGCTTAAGAACTGCGATGAGTGGCATAGACTACGTCATTCACGCAGCTGCGATGAAACACGTACCAATCGCAGAATATAACCCAATGGAGTGCATCAAAACCAACATCAACGGTGCTCAAAATGTCATCGACGCGGCGCTTGAGTGCAGCGTGAGCAAGGTCATCGCACTCTCAACTGACAAAGCATGCAACCCAGTAAATTTATACGGCGCTACAAAACTAGCGAGCGACAAACTATTTGTCGCTGCAAACAACATCGTCGGTGAGAAAAAGACTAGATTTAGTGTCGTGAGATATGGAAACGTCGTTGGCTCACGTGGCTCAGTCGTACCGCTTTTTAAAAAGCTAATCACACAAGGAGAAAAAGAGCTGCCAGTCACTCATGAAAAGATGACTAGGTTTTGGATCACGCTTGAGCAAGGTGTAAATTTCGTCCTTAAAAACTTTGAGAGGATGAAAGGTGGCGAAATTTTCATACCAAAAATTCCTTCTATGACGATGATTGATCTTGCAAAGACCCTTGCACCAGATCTTGGCATCAAAATCATAGGTATTCGCCCGGGGGAAAAGATGCATGAGATGATGATCTCAAGAGATGACGCACATTTAACCTATGAATTTGATGATTATTATGTGATAAGCCCGTCTATTCAGTTCACAACAGCACAGGACTTTTCAACAAATGCGCTAAATCAAAAGGGCAAACCAGTGAGCGAGGACTTTGAGTATAGCTCAAATACAAATAAAATTTGGCTCGATAGAGCAGGCCTTCTTGAGATGATAGGAGATGTTAAATGATACCTTACAGCCGTCAGCAGATCACAGAAGAAGATATAAAAGTAGTAGCAGATGCGCTAAGGGACGACATCTTAACAGGTGGCCAAAAGGTCAGTAAATTTGAAGAGGAGCTGGCAAAGTATGTTGGCGTAAAGCACGTGATCGCTATGAACTCAGCCACTTCGGCCCTTCACGTAGCCTATCTTAGCCTTGACGTAAAGGCTGGCGATGAAGTGATTACGACGCCCATCACCTTTGCAGCCACTGCAAATGCAGCTTTGATGGCAGGAGCGCAGGTCAAATTTTGCGACGTAAAAGCAAATGGTAACATCGATGAAGAGAAAATTCCAGCTCTAATCACACCAAAGACAAAGGTGATAACTGCGGTTGATTACGGTGGCAATCCAGTGGAGCTAGATAAGATCATAAATTTAGCTAAAAAACACGGCATAAAAGTGATAGACGACGCCTCTCACGCCCTTGGTAGCGTGCAAAATGGCGTAAAAGTTGGCGTTAAGGCTGATATTAGCATATTTAGCTTTCATCCAGTAAAGCCTATCACCACGCTTGAGGGCGGCGCACTTGCTACAAACGACGATGAGCTAGCAAGACTAGCAAGGCTATATAGAAGCCACGGCATCACCAAAACAAAGCTTTGGGATAGCGACATGAGCCTGCTTGGATACAACTACAGGATCACAGACGTAGCCTGCGCTTTGGGGCTTAGCCAGCTAAAAAGGCTGGATAGCTTTATCGCTAAAAGAAATGAGATAGCTAAATTTTATGATGAGAAATTTAGCGGGTGTGAATACTTTAAAACCATAAAAATCCCAGCAAATACAACTAGCTCAAGGCACCTATATCCAGTGCTTTTGGATGAGAAACTTTGGGATAAAAAAGAGCAAATTTTTGAAGCACTCTTACAAAAAGGCGTTGGCGTGCAGGTGCATTACAAGCCAACATATAAATTTAGCTTTTATAAAGCGCTACTTGGCGAAATTTCACTACCGAATGCGGAGAAATTTTATAACGCCGAGCTTAGCTTGCCGTGCCACCATGACATGAGCATAGATGATGCTAAATTTGTTGCAAGCATGCTTTTTGACGTGCTAAAAAGTTTTAGCGAGTAAAAATGATCTGTATCATCCCAGCAAGAGGCGGCAGCAAGAGAATACCTGGCAAAAACATCAAAGACTTTTTAGGTAAGCCTTTAATCACATATAGTATCGAGGCTGCGCTAAATTCTAAAGTTTTTAGCAAAGTGATCGTAAGCACTGATGACGAAATGATCGCAAATGTGGCTAGAGAATTTGGAGCTAACGTGCCATTTTTTAGAGATGCAAACCTAAGTGATGACTACGCGACAAGTACTGACGTAATAAAAGACGCTATAAGGCGCGTAAATTTTGGCTTTAGTGACGTCTGTTGCCTTTATGCCACAGCACCGCTTGTAACGGCTGAAATTTTAAAAGATGCCGCAGACGAGTTTAAAAAGCAGGAGTGTAAATTTTTATTTTCAGCGACTGCGTTTGATTTCCCTATACAAAGGGCGATAAAACTTGATGAAAATGCTAGAGTTAGCATGTTTTACCCGCAGTTTGAAAAGACGCGCTCGCAAGATCTTGAGCCTGCGTTTCATGACGCTGGAGCATTTTATTTTGGTAAAAAAGAGGCTTGGCTGGAGTGTAGTGCTTTGTTTGCGCCACACTCAAAGGCGTATTTATTGCCAAGAAATTTAGTCTGCGACATCGATACACTAGAGGATTTTGAGTTTGCTAAAAAGCTTTATTTGATAAATAATGGAAAGATCTGATTGAAAGTATTTAAAGGACTCTCACGCCTAAAAACACTCGTGCGTGCTGATAGTAGCAGCAAGATAGGCCATGGGCACATTAGACGAGACCTTTTGCTTGCTAAAAAATTTAGCGACATCTCATTTGCATCTTTGAGGCTAGATGGTGACATTTTTGATGAGATAAACTACCCTAAATTTAGCTTAACAAGTGGCGAGATAGATGAGCTTTGCGAGCTTATAAAAGATAATAAATTTGAGCTTCTTATCATCGACCACTACGGCTTTAGCTTTGAAGACGAAAGAGCCATAAAAGAAAAAACTGGCGTTAAAATTTTATCATTTGACGACACTTATGAAAAACATTGCTCAGACTACATTTTAAACGTAAATTTATATGCGCAAAAGGCAAAATATGAGAGGCTGGTAGAAAAAAGCTGCGAGGTATTTTGCGGAAGTGAGTTTTTGCTAGTTAGAGATGAGTTTTATGAAGAAGTGCAGGTAAAAAGGGAGAAAATTTACGACTATACTATCATTCTTGGAGGCACTGATATCTCAGGGCTAAGTGCAAAAATTTCAGAAAAACTGCTCCTTAAAAACCTAAAAACAGCTGTCATAACAACAAGTGGAAATAAAAACTTAAGCGTTCTAAAAGAGCTATCAAGCAAGAGCGAAAATTTCAGCCTTTTTGTAGATAGTAAAAACGTAGCAAGGCTGATGAATGAGGCCAAAATGCTCATCATAACAGCAAGCTCGCTCGTAAATGAAGCTTACGTTTTGGGAGCTAAATTTAAAGCCATTTGCGTAGCGGATAATCAAAAAGAGATATTTGCCTGGCTCAAAGAAAATGGCTATGAAGCTTTTTGGGGAGATGAAATTTGCTTAAGCTTATAAATTTTACCTCGCTTAATGGCGAGCAAAAGCTGATGGTGTTAAAGTGGCGAAATGACGAGCGTATAGCTAAATTTATGAAAAACAAAAGTGTTGGCAAAGCGGAGCATTTTGCTTTTTTAGAGAGATTAAAGAGCATTCAAGATAAGATCTATTTTCTAGTAAAAGACGAGAGTGAATTTGTCGGAGTGGTGAGCTTTGTTGATATCACGAAAGAAAGCTGCGAATTTGGCGTTTATAAAAACCCAGAGCTAAAAGGGGTGGGTAAAAAGCTGCTTGATCTCATAAAAGAGTACGCATTTTTTACGTTAAAAGTTGGCTCGCTAAAGGCTAAAGCTTATAATAACAACGAAAAAGCGCTCGCACTTTATGAAAATTTTGGCTTTAAGATTTATGCAAAAGATGATGAATTTAGCTATCTTGAGCTTAAAAACGAAACGGACTAACGGATGAAAATAGGAAATTTTGATACAGACAAAAAGGTCTTTATAATAGCAGAACTCTCCGCTAATCACAGCGGCAGCCTAAAAACGGCGGTAGATACGATAAAGGCAGCCAAGCGCGCTGGAGCTGACGCGATAAAGCTTCAGACATATACGCCTGATAGTTTGACTCTAAATTCGCACCTAGACGACTTTGTCATAAAGGGCGGACTTTGGGATGGAAGAAATTTATATGAGCTTTATCAAGAGGCGCTAACGCCAAAAGAGTGGCACGCCGAGCTTTTTAAAGTAGCAAAAGAAGAAGGACTTGTCTGCTTTTCAAGTCCATTTTGCAAGGATGACACCAACTTTTTAGAGCAGTTTAACCCACCAGCTTATAAGATCGCAAGCTTTGAAGTGACGGACTATGATTTTGTGGAGTTTGTAGCCAAAAAAGGCAAGCCCATCATCATCTCAACTGGTATAGCCTATGAAGAAGAGATAAGAGACGTGGTGCAAATTTGTAAAAATGCAGGCAATAGCGACATCGCCCTTTTAAAATGCACTTCAAGCTACCCAGCACCGCTAAATGGTATGAATTTGCAAACGATAGCTGATATGAGAAAGAAATTTGGCGTAGAGGTCGGCTTTTCAGATCATACATTAGGCGTGACAGCTCCAGTTGTTGCGATTAGTTTGGGTGCTAGGATAATTGAAAAGCATTTTATACTTGATAAAAGCGTAAAAAGCGTTGATAGCGCATTTAGTCTTGATGAGAGCGAATTTGCTCTTATGACAAAGTGTGTCAGAGAGGCTGAGGAGCTTTTGGGCAAGGCAACCTACGAGCTAGACGAAAAAGCGGTTTTAAACAGGAGATTTTCACGTTCACTTTATGCGAGTGCAGATATAAAAAAAGGTGAAATTTTTAGCGAGCAAAATATAAGGAGCGTGCGTCCGGGGTACGGCCTGCACCCTAAATTTTTAAAAGAGCTGATCGGCAAAAAAGCAAAAAGAGATATAAAATTTAGCGAGAGATTAACAAAGGAGGATTTGATATGAACAATAAAAACGATAAGGCATCCAATAAAAAGGCAAAACTATCTAAAGATAATGTATCAAATATCCAAAATCCTATCTTTCAAAAAAACCTTCAAGCACTATTTCAACAAGATGAAATTCTAGCAGCAAGGCTTTGGTCTATTGCTGGAAATGAAGACTATGAAATTTTTATAGGAAAAGATCCGATTGATATAAATTTAATAAACAAGCATACTTTTAAATATATCTATGAAAATCCTGGAGCAGACATTTTAAAGCTGCTTGAAGATATAGAAAGTGACTATAAACGTTATCCGATACTATTTTTTTATGGACTGGGCAATGGCGTACTCTATAAAGCATTAGCAAAAAATGAAACGCATCAAAAAATCGTAGTCATAGAGCCAGAGATCGAGATCATATATCTTGTTTTAAATGTTATTGATCTATCAAGCGAACTAGAAAGTGGGCAGATAATACTTTTTTATTCAAAATTTGCAACCTATACACATTTTTATTATTTGGTTACGGAAGCTAAACTAAACTCATATGCAAAAACCTATGATAATCTTATGATTCATATGCCTTTTTATGATCAATTTGAAGAGGACTACATAAGAATAAATAAAGAGATTACAAGAGCATTTTCTCAAATAGTAGTTGCTCACGGCAATAGCATAGACGATCTTTTATTAGGCACAAGACAAAATTGTGAAAATTTAGTGCCTATGATTAGCAATTATTGCTACACAAGTCTTGTTAAAAAAAGATATGGTCTTATGGATACAGCTATAATTGTATCAACTGGTCCAAGCCTAGATAAACAGCTTAATACGCTTAAAAAATTTGCTCCATATGTTAGCATTATAAGTGTTGATGCCTCTTATCCAATCCTTGCAAGGCATGATATCAAGCCTGATTATGTAATGTCGATTGAAAGAATAGAACCAACTTCTAGTTTTTTTGAAAAAAAGCATCCAAATATTGATGACAATATACACTTTATTGTTGCCTCAGTTACACACAAGCAAACCATTAAAAATATCTTGCCAAGAAAACTAGTACTAACTATGAGACCTCAACAAGAGGAGTATATGTTTGGTCTAAAAAGATATGGATATTTGGGCGTGGGACATAGTTGTGCAAACATGGCCTACCAGCTAGCCTATGTCTTAGGACATAAAAATATCGTTTTCATAGGACAGGATCTAGCATTTGGTAAAGATGGGGCGAGCCATGCAAAAGGTCACGCTTTTGCACAAGCGGATGAAAATTTATATGTTAAAGCCTATGGCGGAGAGGGAGAGGTTAAAACAACATATGTTTGGACTCTATTTAAAAATCAGTTTGAAAATGATATCGCCCAATCAAGCTTAGAGAATATAAAATCATATAACTGTACCGAAGGTGGTGCTAGAATAGAAGGCACTATAGAAAAGCCGTTTTTAGAAGTAATGCATGAGCTTTGCAAAGGCAAAGAGATTAAAAAACTGCCTAATATAAAAAAAGATAGTGAAACGACGATAAATAAAAACCTTTTAAAAGCTTATAAAGTCATACTTGCAAAAATAAAAGCTCAAAGTGAAGTCAAACAACAAATAGAAAAAGTCTTTTTAGAAGTAGTGCCTAGTATAGATAAATTGCTTGAGCTCAATAAAGAAAATAAAATAGAAAAGAAACACTTTGATGAGCTTCTTAAAATAACAAAAAAGATAGATAAGCTAAAAGATGTAATCGCAAAACGTAATTATCAAAAATATGTAGATAATATATTGCAAATTTCAGTCTACTATCAAGAACTTGAGCTTGCAAAAATTTCTGTAGCACCAAGTGACACAACCATCCAAAAAACCAACAAGCTTCTTATGTGGGTAAATATGCACAAGTACTGGATGTTCTCCGCAGCTGGCGGACTAAATGCCGACATCGAAGTTACTAAAAAAGCTTCAAAAGCACTTGTTGCTGAGCTAAAAAAGAGAAAACTAATAACTAAAAATGAGATAGGAAAAGCAAAAGAAAATTTTATACTGAGTATATAAGCTAATTTGTAAGTAGAATTATTTTACTTACGATCTTTTTATTTGGCTTACTAGTTTTAGTAAGCCTCTGTCACAATTATAAATTTATAACACAACCCATTATAAACCACTAGAGCAAAGACAAAATAGATACATTACTATTTATTTTTAGTAGATAAAGCCCCAAAGTTAAACTCTGGGGCGTGGGTTTGCGTATTGTAAAAGCATTAACACTCTTAAGGCTTTGTTACTGCGACAAAGCCTCTATCTAAAACCTTAATGAAACTATTGTAGAAGCTTCATTACGTTTTCGAGGAAACTTCACTCAGCTCCTACTATTGTAGAAGCTTCATTACGTTTTGTTGTACGCTGTTTGCTTGACTCATAGCATAAGCACCTGATTGAGCTAGGATGTTATGTTTTGAGAAGTTAGCAGACTCGCTAGCAAAATCAACATCTCTGATTTGAGACTCTGCTGATTTTACGTTAACTTGAGTTACAGTGATGTTATTAACTGTAGCTTGAAGTTGGTTTTGAACTGAACCAAGGTCTGAACGAACTTGATCAAGTGTTTTTTGAGCAGACTCAGCGATACTCATAACAGCCATCGCACCGCGAAGTGTCATAACACCAGCAGACTGAGCTACTGATAAAGCTCCACTCATTCTTTGGAAGCCCATAGCTGTTGCTAGAGTTTTATCTATTTGACCTCTTATATCTCTTAGTGATACTGATTGTTGAGCACCACCATTAGCAGAGAATGCTAGAGATAGTTTAGCAACACCACCAGCATTTAGCTTGATATCTCTACCATCAAGACGAACTAGGTTTAGTCTACCTACAAATCCAGTTAAAGATGTACCTTTAGCAGCTGCACCTTTACCGCCAAGACCCTTTGAGATGTCTTTACCAGAAGCTACGATAGCACGGCCATCACGGCTTGTTAGTACCATTTTACCTGTTTCAGCATCAACAGAAGCTTCAACACCAGTTTGGTCTTTTACAGAGTTGATAGCATTTACAAGTGCACCGTTTGCATCATTTGCTTTAACCTCTAGATCACCAATTTTAACACCGTTGATTGTTAAAGACTGAATTAAACCACCGCCAATAGCAGCGCTTGCTTTCCAAGTAACGTCAGCTGTAGCTCTAACACCAGTTCTATCAGCAACTTTGTTGATATTCTCAGCTAGAGCACCAAGACCTTTACCGATACCTGTTGAGATAGTAGCAGCTGTAACGCCAACATCATTTACACCATCAACGTTTAAGAATTTAAGATTTACTGTACCCATAGCTGTAAGTAGTCTTGAACTCTCAAAACGTGTAAGACCGATCTTATCAGACGTAGTCGCACCAATACTTGCTTTAACAGTTTGGTTTGAGTAAGCACCTATTTGGAACTCTTTATTAGAGAATGTTCCGTTTAGTAGTTGCTGACCGTTAAATGAAGTAGTGTTACCGATATTGTCAAGCTCTTCCATTAGACGAACGATATCAGCTTGCAATGCTTGGCGTGATTGAGTTGTTTGGCCGTCTTGAGCTGATTGAGTAGCTTTTGTCTTGATAGTATCAAGAATTTTTAGCTGCTCGTCCATAGCTTTATCGGCAACTTGAATGATACCAATAGCATCATTACCGTTTGCAATAGCTTGACCTAAAGCTGAAGCTTGACTTCTTAAGCTATCTGCAATAGATAGACCTGAAGCATCGTCTGCAGCTGTTTGAATCCTAAGACCTGAGCTAAGTTTGTTAAGTGACTTAGATAGGTCAGTGTTGTTGCTAACTGCGTTAGCATGTGTGTTAAGTGCGTTTACGTTTGTGTTAATACGAAAACTCATTGTAAATCCTTTTAATTTTTTAGTTACGACTTCTTGTCGCACGAAAACTATATCGTGATTTTTTTTAAAAACTTTATAGGTATGAATGAAAAATTTTTAAAAGATAGATCCTGGGTTTGATTTTTTATGCCTTGATACTTTAAAAATTATTTTTGCTACAATTACGCCAAAAAAATTAAAGGCTATATATAATGAAAAGCTTAATCATCGTGGAATCTCCCGCAAAAGCAAAGACCATCAAAAATTTCTTAGACAAAAGCTACAACGTCATCGCCTCAAAAGGCCACATCAGAGACCTGCCAAAAACAAGCTTTGGTATCAAGATAGAAGATGATAAATTTACCCCAGAATACCGCGTCAGCAGCGATCACTCCGCCATCGTAAAAGAGATAAAAGAGCTTGCCAAAGGTGCTGATGAAATTTACCTCGCGACCGATGAGGATAGAGAGGGTGAGGCGATCGCATTTCACATCGCAAATGCCATCGGCAAAGAGCCAACTAGCTTGCCTCGCATCGTCTTTCACGAGATCACCAAAAGCGCCATACAAAACGCTCTAAAAAGCCCAAGACGAGTCGATATGAACAGCGTCAATGCCCAGCAAACAAGGCGCTTGCTTGACCGTATCGTTGGCTACAAGCTAAGTCCACTTTTAAATTTAAAGATACAAAAAGGCTTAAGCGCTGGCCGTGTGCAAAGTGCAGCGCTAAAGATAATAGTCGACCGAGAGCGTGAAATCCAGGCGTTTAAACCAGTTGAATACTACACCATTGATACCGTTTTTAAAAAAGACCTAGACGCTGAGCTGGTTAAATTTGAAAACCAAAAGATCGAAAAGCTCACTATCCAAAACCCAGACCGCGCAAAATACATCATTGAAAATTTACAAAATGAGAAATTTAGCGTCCGTGAGATCGAGAGCAAGGATAGAAAGATCCAGCCAAGTCCGCCATTTATGACCTCAACACTTCAGCAAAGTGCGAGCAACCGCCTTGGCTTTAGCCCTAAAAAGACGATGATGATCGCACAAAGCCTCTATGAGGGCGTGCAAACAAACGAAGGCTTCATGGGTGCGATCACCTACATGAGAACGGACAGCTTAAATTTAGCCAAAGAGGCCGTCGCAGCCGCTAGAGAGCATATATTGCAAAACTATGGCAAAGAGTATCTGCCAGCCAAAGCGATAAGCTACACGACAAGCTCAAAAGGCGCGCAAGAAGCCCACGAAGCGATCCGCCCTACAAATTTAAACTTCACACCGCAAATTGCCGCTAAATTTTTAGAAAAAGACGCGCTTAAACTCTACACGCTCATTTACAATAGATTTTTGGCCTGCCAAATGAGCGCATGTGTGAGCCAAACGCAAAATGTCTATGTCGCAAGCGAAAAAGGCGAGTTTAAGATAAGCGGCAGAAAGGTACTATTTGACGGCTTTTACAAAGTTTATGGCGAGCTTGATAAGGATAAAATTTTGCCAAATTTAAAAAAGGGCGACGAGATGAGCTTGCAAAGCATAAAAAGCACGCAAAATTTCACCGAGCCACCAGCCAGGTACTCAGAAGCTGGCCTTGTTAAAAAGCTTGAAAGTCTAGGCATCGGCCGCCCAAGTACCTATGCACCGACTATCACACTGCTAACTTCAAGAGACTACGTGAGAGTCGAGAAAAAGCAGCTCATACCAAACGAGATCGCATTTAGCATGATAGGCGTTTTGGAAGAGCACTTTAGCAATATAGTTGATAGCGAATTTACCTCACATCTTGAAGAAAAGCTCGATGAAATCGCACTTGACAAGGCTGATTGGCAAAAGGTGCTAAGTGACTTTTACTATCCATTTATGGAAAAAATTAGCGCTGGCAAAACTGGCATAAAAAGCCTAAAAACAGCCACTCCGATCGGCGAGAAGTGCCCAGAGTGTGGAAGCGAGCTAGTGCTTAGAAAGGGCAGATATGGCGAGTTTATCGCTTGCTCAAATTTCCCAAAATGCAAATACTCAAGAAACGTCGCAAAAGATAATGAAAAGAGCGCAGAAACTGACACTGCAACGGCTGCTAAGCCAAAACGTGAGCTTAAAAAGCTTGATGTGCCATGTCCAAAATGCGGCGGCGAGATCGTCGAGAGATTTAGCAGGCGCGGTAAATTTTATGGATGTGCCAACTATCCAAAATGTGACTTCATCTCAAACTACGAGCCAGTTGAGCAAAAATGCGACGAATGTGGCGGCGATATGATCAAAAAAGAGCTTAAAAAAGGCACATTTATAGAGTGCACAAAGTGTAAGAAAAAGACGCTCATCTCTGAAAACTAAAAACTTCTAGCCAAATTTGAGTCCCTGGGCCTAAATTTGGCTTTTATAAATTTGGGCTTCAAAAGTGTCTGATAACATCGCTAAGCTTAGCCAGCATAAAGGGCAAAAACCTCGTCATCAACTATACTTAGTTAGAGGGTAGCTTCACATCGTAGCACCCACTTTTTGGACTTTTTGGCGAGCTTAGACCCTACTAATTTTAAAAACTACCTTTTTATAAGAAAAAGTAATGTCATAAAATTTAAGTTTTTTTGTATAGTTTTTAATAAATTTATATCTTAGAGCACATTTTAAAATTTCACTCGCAAGAGTTGACTACTAAAATTTAGTTTCGCTTATAATTTAACTCAAATTTTAGAGCCGAAATTACTCATTCTTGAAATTTTAAAATTTACTTGACACTTGCCATATATACGAACGCATGCAGTGTAAAATCGCTATCACATGCACTTCTAACGTGCGAAGGATTTAGAGGATTTAAATGAGGATAAAGGGACGGCTCTTTGCTTCGCTAGCTCGCAGCTGCAAGCAGACCGTAACTCAAGCCCCCTTGTCTCCCCCCCCCCTTTTTTTTTGAATAAAAATAATTTTATACATTTCATCAAACTATTTTTGCAAATTTATAAACCATCCTACTTAAATTTTAAACCTATCAAAGCTATAATACGCCCCAAAAAAGGATGAAAAATGAAAACAATTATGCTCTGTGCGATATGCTCAGTCACTCAAGGAAACTGCGCCGAGGACTGCGCTTACTGCACACAAAGTGCCAAAGCCGGCGCCGATATCTCAAAATTTAAAGAAAAAAGTGTGCAGCAGGTGGTGGATGAAGCCAAAATGGCTTATAAAAACCACGCTCTTGGCTTTTGTTTGGTCACAAGCGGCGCTAGACTGAATGACAAAAAAACCGACTATATCGCATCTTTAGCAAGAGCCGTGAGCAAAGAAGTGCCAAATTTGATGCTCATCGCATGTAATGGCATGGCTACTTACGAGCAGCTTTGTGAGCTCAAAAAGGCTGGCGTTTTTAGCTACAACCACAACCTTGAAACAAGCCGAGAATTTTTCCCAAAAATTTGTAAAACACACACTTGGGACGAGAGATATCAGACAAATTTAGATGCAAAAAGGGCTGGGCTCATGCTTTGCACTGGTGGTATTTACGGCGTTGGCGAGAGTGAAGCTGACAGGGTAAGCTTTAGAGCTAGTCTAAAAGAGCTTGAGCCGTTTTCGTCACCGATAAATTTTTTCATTAAAAATGAAGCATTGAGTCTTGATCTGCCCCCTCTTAGTGTGGATGAAGCCCTAAAGATCGTACGTGACACCAAAAGCGCTCTTCCAGAAACTAGAGTCATGATAGCTGGTGGCAGAGAGAAAATTTTAAGCGAGAGACAGTATGAGATCTTTGAAAATGGCGCCGATGCGATCGTGATAGGCGACTACCTCACCGCAAAAGGCGAGAAAGCTAGCAAAGATATCGAGGAGCTTGCAAAGCGCGGTTTTAGCTTCGCTAGTATCTGTCACTAATGCTTGCAAATTTGCTTTTCGCAGGGCTTGGAGGCTTTATCGGAGCTGGATGCAGGTTTTTAGCCGGTGAGCTGCTAAAATTTAGCCACTTTCCGCTAGCCACGCTTGGCGTAAATACGCTTGGTAGCTTCATTATCGGCGTCTTGTTTTGTCTAAATTTAAGCCAAAGCGTGAGAGTATTTTTGGTCATTGGCATACTTGGCGGATTTACAACATTTTCAAGCTTTAGCCTTGATAGTGTGAAATTTTTACTAGAAGGCGAGCTGGTAAAAGGCTTTTTAAATATCTTTTTAAACCTTGTTTTTTGCCTACTTGCAAGCTATCTTGGTATTTTACTTGGCAAGAGTTTGTGAGGTTTTTAAGGCGTGTAGTAAAATAGCTTTGTTTGTGCTATTTTACAAATTTTAAAACTTTGCTCGCTTGCCCTAGCAGACTACTAGATTTGGGCTTCGCTTCGTTTAGCACTAAATTTAGAGCCGTGATATGCTCGCTCATAAATTTTAAAATTTTATAGGGTTTTAAGCGCATGCAGTGCGCTAGCACTATTGCATGCCACTTCTAACGTGCGAGGGAATTGAGGGATCTAAAGGGAGATAAGGGGACGGCCTCGTAACTCGAGTCCTCTTGTCTCCCTTTTGAATAAAAGGGTTTATAAATTTAAAGTTGTGATTTCAAAAATAGAATTTTACTATTTTACAAATTTTAAAACTTCACTCACTCACAAGAATTGGCTAGTAAAATTTGATGAAATTTAACAAAACCGCATGCAGTGCAAAATACCGCCACATCCACCTTTCTACCTAGCTTCTACCTTTGGCATCTGAAGCATAAAATTTCTAGCTTCACTTAAAAGTACAGGCTTAAGCCCATCTACCAGAGTTTTTGGATCATAAATTCTCTCATATGAAAGTATTAAGACTCCATCTTTTTTAAGTAAAAAGTGGATTATTTCTATATTTTTACTGCTAGTTTCATCTTTTATGAGAGCTAAAATTTGATCATTCTCATCGCTATAAAGCACCTCTTTAGCCTCTTTTATCTTCTTTTTTAGCTCAGCAAGCATACTTTCACTTTTTATATTTTTGTCAAATTTTACTCTAAAGCCTACGAAATGCTCATCAAAATTTTCATTTTTTAAAAAGTAAAAACTCTCATCTCTGGCTGTATTTTTCTTATAAAAAATGCTTCCATCAAATTTAAAACTTTGAACCAAACTTAGCTCATCCGCAAAGCTAAAAATTCCAAAAAACATCAAGACAAAAAATAGAAATTTACGCATAAATTTGCACTCCAAATTTTTAAAAATTTGTTGCCATTTTGCCCAAAAATCGCTTAGCTTAATCAAAAAATAACAAAGCTTTTTATACAATCAAACATTTTTAATTTAAGGATCTTTTTGCAGTTACATCAAGCTAGCGAGCTTAGTATTCTTGTCGTTTTGGCATTTATCGTCTTTGCTTCGCCTTATATTTCTAAAATTTTACGCATTCCTGTCGCTCCTGCTGAGATAATACTTGGAGCACTGGCTAGCTACATTGGACTTGTCGGCGAAAATGAGATGTTTAAGCTAATTAGCGAAGTTGGCTTTTTCTTTTTGATGTTTCTAGCTGGCATGGAGATCGACCTTAGAATGCTTATAAATATTGACCGCAAAATTTTACGCCTGGGGCTTATCTATCTTGCGCTCATCTACTCGCTAGCAACTGCACTTACATTTAGTTTTGATCTTAGTTTGCTCTATATTATCATTATCCCGATAATGGCCGTTGGCATGATATTTACGCTATTTAAAGAGTATGGTAGAGATGTAAAATGGCTAAATTTAAGCATGCTTATTGCAACTATTGGTGAGCTTATAAGCATTACGCTTTTGACATTTATAGCAGCCTATTTGCAGTTTGGAGCTAGTATAAATTTATGGCTAACGATTGGCTATTTGATTTTATTTTTAGCTATCAGCGTGCTTAGCTTTAAAATTTTAGATGTGCTTTTTTGGTGGTATCCGGGGCTTAAAGTGATCCTTATGCCGCACTACGATAAGGACGAAAAAGACATTAGACTAAGCATTGCGGTGTTTTTTTCGATGATTGCACTTATGCTTTATTTGAATTTAGAAGTTGCCTTTGGTGCGTTTATCGCGGGTATGTTTATAGCAACATTTTTTGATCATAAAAAGGACTTACCGCACAAGCTTTCAAGCTTTGGATTTGGTTTTTTGGTACCGATATTTTTTATACACATAGGCTCAACCTTTAAGCTCTCAAGCCTAAGCTCAAATGAAGTGATAAAAGATGCTATTTTTATATTTTGTGCGATGCTTGCCACAAGGCTTTTCTCAAGTGTGTTATTTGTAGGAAAATTAGGATTTAAGGGGATATTTTTGTTTTCTCTCTCACAGTCCATGCCACTAACGCTTCTAGTAGCAGTTGCTACTATCGCACACAGATCAGGTGAGATAAGTGATTATTCTTACTCATCTTTTATCCTAGCAAGCCTAGCTCAAGCTATAATAGGGACAATAATTATAAAATTTCTAATGCAATCAAGAAGTAAGGAGTAAAAATGTCATCAAATACAGCTACGCTAACTGATAACAGAACTGGCAAGAGTTACGAGTTTCCTATACTAAAAGGCACTATGGGACCTGATGTGATAGACATCTCGACATTTTTTAGTGATACTGGAATGTTTACTTTTGATAGAGGTTATACTTCAACTGCGATGTGTCGCTCGGCGATAACTTATATAGACGGCTTAAAAGGCGAACTAATGTATAGAGGTTACGATATCGCGTATTTGGCTGAAAATAAGACATTTTTAGACGTGGCATATTTACTCTTAAACAAAGAGCTTCCAACAAATGATCAGTATATAAATTTTAAAACCGAGCTTAAAAAAAGAAGCTTTATACATGAGGGCATGATGAAGCTATTTGACGCATTCCCAGATAAAGCTCACCCTATGGCAATCTTGCAGGCAGCAGTATCAGCCCTAAGTGCCTTTTACTCAGATCATCTGAATATGGATAAACCTGAAGAGTATCACGAGATGGCTATGCGTATAATCGCTAAAATTCCAACAATAGCGGCCTTTAGCTACCGCTACTCACGCGGTCTTCCTATTATATATCCAAATTTAGATCGTGGCTTTACTGAAAATTTCCTCTACATGATGAGGGGCTATCCATACGAGCACGTCGATCTTAAACCAATCGAGATAAAAGCACTTGACACGGTCTTTATGCTGCACGCAGATCACGAGCAAAACGCTTCAACAACGACTGTTAGAACCGTTGGCTCAACGCACGCTCACCCATACGCATGTATAAGTGCGGGCATCGGCGCACTTTGGGGCTGGGCTCACGGCGGGGCAAACGAGGGTGTCATCCGTCAGCTTGAAGAGATTGGCTCGGTCGCAAACGTCGATAAATACATCGCTAGAGCAAAGGATAAAAACGATCCATTTAGGTTAATGGGCTTTGGCCACAGGGTCTATAAAAATTTTGACCCTCGTGCAAAAGTGCTTAAGAAGATGAGAGATCAGCTTATGGATGAGATAGGCATCAACTCAGAGCTTATTAAAATCGCAAACCGCATCGAAGAGATCGCGCTAAATGATGACTATTTTGTGAGTAGAAATTTATATCCAAACGTTGATTTTCACTCAGGGCTCATCCTAAAGGCGCTTGGCATACCAAATAATATGTTTGCCGTAATCTTCGTCATCGGCAGGACTCCAGGCTGGATCAGCCAGTGGATCGAGCTAAAAGAGCAAGATACGATAAAGATCGTCCGCCCAAGACAGCTTTATGTTGGAGAGACAAACAGAACACCAAAATGAGTGAGCTTCTAAATTTAGCTAAAAAAGCAGCCGTTAATGCTGGAGCGCAAATAATGAGATTTTACTCTGCAGATAATACGGCTCTTAAAGTCTGCCTAAAAGATGACAGCTCGCCACTAACTAGCGCTGATCTAGCTGCAAATGAAGCGATAATAAAAATTCTAAGCAAAAGCGGGATAAAAATTTGCTCTGAAGAGAGTATCTTGCAAGAAAGAGACAAAGACGAGTTTTGGCTCGTAGATCCTCTTGATGGCACGAAAGAATTTCTAGCTAGAAATGGCGAATTTTGCGTTTGCATAGCGCTTATAAAAAAAGCTAGACCGGTGCTTGGCGTGATATTTATCCCAGTTAGTAAAGAGCTTTTTTACGCTGATGAAAATGGCGCTTTTAAAGAAATTTTAGATGACAATGGTGAAATCATAAAGAGAGTTGATTTAAATAAAAAAGATAAAAATTTAGACAATCTAATCTTTTCAAGCAGAAGAGGCGATGCCAAGGAGATAGAATTTATAGAACAGAGCTTAAATTTTGAGCAAAGGTGCATCGGCTCAGCCATAAAATTTTGCCGTTTGGTTGAATTTGGCGGAGCTTATTTGAGATTTGCCCCAAGCTACCTTTGGGACAATGCTGCAGGAGATGCACTAGTAAATTTTTGTGGTGGAAAAGTATTTGACGCTAATAGTAGCAAAGAGATGAGCTACGAGCTTGCTGATTTAAAAAGTCCATTTTTCATAGCTCTCTCAAAAAACACACTAAATCTAAAAGATAAAATTACACAACTATATAAACAAAGTAAAACTTAAACCTTAAATTTCTTCTAGTAGATAAAGCAGACTAGCTATTTTTGCTGTGCCTAGCACGTAACTCATTATATTTGCTGCGACCTTGTCTTTTTTAAGCACTTTGCCATTTATGTCAAATATATCTTCGTTGTTCTCTTTGATAAATTTTAAGGTTTTTGCTGCGACATCTTCTAAGCTATTTTTACCATCAAGTAACAAAAGTATGTAATAATCAATATTGTTAAGCTTCCTTGAGATGCTAAATTTATTAGCAAAAACAACATCGGCATTATTTTTATGATTTAAAAAATATCTGACATAATTTATTAAATTTTGACTAAGCTTTGAATAGCCAGGCCTATACTCGATATTTTTTTGCTCATCTTTTAAAATCATTGCATCAGACGAGTTTGTTAAAATTCTTACAAAAGCGCTATAAACCATAAGCTTATCTTCTGGCAAAATTTCTAAAATCTGAGAAAGGTTTATACTGGCTGGGTACATCTTATAAAAGACTTCGCAAAGCCATGATATATCTTGTGGCATAGCGCCATAACTATCTTGCCACTGGTTATCTTTCTTTATAAAATCTGCCACAACGTGAATTTTATTAATATCGCTTGGACCTATTTGTTTATTGGCTATACTCTCATAAGTTTTGCTATGGACTATTAGGCTTTGTCTAAAGACTTTGTTGCTAATCATATCCATGAATTGCTCTAGATCGATCCTGTCTTTAAATTTATTATTTTTGTATTCATCTACTACGGCTGTGCCAACATCTGGGGTAAAAATATCATCAAGCGTATACTCACAAAGATAAGTAAGATCATTTTTGGCAAGCATGGCATTAAAATCTTTAAAATAAAACGGATCATTTGTGTATTCTAAAAACTCATGAGCTATGTAAAAGTCATCTTTTGAGAGTACATGTTCTGTTATGAAAAGAAGCATCTTAAGGGGTATTTTCCCCTCATAAATTTCTTCATTTCTTGTTAGCAAATATTCTTTATAGACTAAAAGTGCTTCTTTGGCTGCTTTTAACCTCTCTTGCATGCTCTCTTTATCTTTTGCGGCAAGTAGCATTATGTCTCTTACGATATCTTTTACTTTCCAGCCAGGATAAACATTATAAGAGATAAATGCCACGCCATTTGTACTTAAATTCTCTCTTACGACTTTTAATATAGCTTCTTTTACAAAGTCAGGTACCCAGCTAAAAACACCATGAGCAATTATATAGTCAAATTTCTCGTCGCTCTTAAACTCACAAATATCGCCATGGATAAGCTCTAAATTTGTAAGCCCCATCTCTTTAACAATCTCTTGCCCACGCCTTATCTGCTCTCCACTAAGGTCTATGCCAACTACTTTTGCGTTTTTATTATTTGCTGCAAATGGGATCAAATTTCCGCCAAAGCTACATCCTATCTCTAAAACTCTTGCATTTTTGCATGGCGGCGGATTTACCCCAAGAAGTGTAGCACAAGCTTCAAGCCTGTAAGGCGATGATTGTGCAAAAGCTATTGATTTATAAGTTAGTTCGTCATAAGACTTTTCAATTTTGCTATTTTGACTCATTTTAGCTCCTAGTAGTCTTTTTCTTTGAGTTTTTCTAGCATATTTTTAGCATCATTCTCAGGATCATCCACTATATATGCGTGCCTTACCTTGCCATCTTTTATGATGAGCGTTTGTCTAAAGTAAAATTTATGGCCATTTGATGCAGAAAAAACCGGAAGTTCAAGTGCTCTCTCAAGCATAAACTCACTATCATTTAAGAACATAACTCCAGCCGAAGTTTCTTCTTGAAATTTCTTTTGAGCTGCGATATCTTGGGAGCCAACAGCCACTACCATGAAACCAAGATCGTTAAAGTCTTTTAAAAATTTCTTGTAGTTTATCGCTTGTTTGGTGCAACCCTTCATGCCAGCTGTATTTTGCAGTTCCTCGCTTAAAAGCTCAAAGTCCTCGCCTATCTTTGGGTAGATAAAAATAACGCAGTCGTGCGTCCTTGCAAACGCAGAAAAATCAAATTCCTTACCGTCTAGGGTATTTAAATATATACTTGTAGGCACTTTTATCATACTTCATCCTTTAAAATTTTTTACTATTATAACTCTATAAGCTTTGTCTTAAGCTTTTTTAGAATTTAAAAGATAAACTATAAAAAGGACAAAAAAGCTAATTATTAACATCAAAAGTGCATAGACATGAGCCTTGGTGTAATCAAGCATTTCAACCGCTTCAAATATCGCAATACTTGCAACCTTGCTCTCTCCAGCTACGCTACCACCTATCATTAAAACAACACCAAACTCACCCATGGTGTGAGCAAAGCTAACGACAGTAGCTGTTAATAAATTTGATCTGATACTTGGCAAAATCACCCTAAAAATAGTTGTGAGTTTGTTTTTACCAAGACTATAACTCGCTTCAAAAAGGCTCTTTTTTAGGCTATTTAGTCCAGCGTAAATCGGTCCAAACATAAATGGCAATGAATAGATGCAACTTGCCACAACAAGACCTGTGAAATTAAAAACCAACCTAACCCCAAAAATTTCTTCGATAAATTTACCAAAAGTGGAATAAGGTGAAAGAAAAATGAGCAGATAAAAGCCAAGAACACTTGGCGGCAAAACCAAAGGTAGTGAGATTACCGACTCTAAAAATGATTTGCCAAAGAATTTTTTCTGCGACATAAAATAAGCAAGCGCAATGCAGGCAAAAAACAAAATAAAAGTAGTTATAAAAGATAGTTTTAACGAGAGCCAAAACGGCTCGTAATCGATATTTTTAAGCTCGTCTATCATGCTTTTTCCAAATTTACGCTAAATGCTTTTGTGCTAACTACCACCATATCGCCAGCTTTTAGATTTATTGCTTCGTTGCTACTTAGCACAACTTCACAAATTTGACGGTTTATTAGTACGTTTGCTACGAAGATCGCATCGCATTTTTTTATCTCTAAAATTTTGGCATTGAAGGCGATTTTTTGAGATCCGGCAGTCTTTAAAAATATCTCACTAGCTGTGCCAGATCTTGAAATTTTGCCATTTTCAAGAACAAATACTTTATTGCAAAGCTTGTAAATTTCTGCGATATCATGGCTTACTAAGACAATGCTCATTTTAAATTCGTCGTGAAGTGCCAATAGATAATCTTGCAATTTTTCACGCATAGCATTATCAAGTGCGCTTAGTGGCTCATCAAGCAGTAAAATTTCAGGCCTTCGCATGACGGCACGTGCAAGTGCTACGCGTTGTTTTTGACCACCAGAAAGAGCGCTGATCTTTGCATTTTTGAGACTTGTTAGACCGCAGATATCAAGGAGTTTATTTGCTAGGCTTACGTCATCTTTTGCAAAGAGCAAATTTTTAAAGACATTCATATTTTCAAACAATGCATAATCTTGAAATAAAAAGCCGATATTTCGCTTTTGTGGAGCTAAATTTATCTTATCGTCAAAGAAAATTTTATCCCCAACTTTTATAAAACCGCTTTGTGGTGTTTCAAAACCGGCAATCAATCTTAAAATAGTGGTCTTTCCGCCGCCACTTGCTCCATAAAGTGCGACAAAATCGCCATTTTCAAAGCTAAGGTCTGCCTCAAGCATAAATTTACCATCGCCGCCATTTAGCTCTTTTTTACAAGAAATTTCTATCATTTTTGAGTACTTATATGAATACTAGTAGATTTTATATAGGCAAAAACACTATCATTTTTGCTCAAATTTAATGCTTTTAAAGCGTGATTTGAAATGATGGCTTCGAAGTTAATTTGATCGCACTTTAGACCAACAACGCTTAAAACTTCACCAAAATTTATAGCCTCTACTACGCATCTTAATTCATTCTCAAACGAGCTAGTGTCAAGTTTATTATTTGCCAAGACGACATCCGAGCTTTTAAAGCCTAAGCCAATCTCGTCATCTAAGGCGAATTTGCTAGCCTCATTCAAGACTAGCATAAATAAATTTGCCTCTAAATTTAGACCCTTTAGCTCAAATAAGCTAACGTCATCTTTAGTTAAAATCCCAACGATCTTTGCTCTTATCATTTAGCTGGAACGTTGTAACCAAATTTCTTGAAAATTTCTCTTGATTTATCACCTAAGATAAACTCATAAAATGCTTTTGCATCATCATTTTTTCCAGCATGTTTTAGAAGAACTATGCCTTGATCGATCGGAGTGTATAGCTCTTGTGGAACAAAGATGTAATTAACGCCCTCTTTGTATTTTGCCATTTTCTCATCAAAAAGTGCACTAGCAGCGATAAAGCCTACATCAGAAGCACTTAATGCTTGAGATAGAGTCTCAGAAATTTTTTGAGCATAAACGATATTTTTTTCTACTTCATCATAAAGCTTTGCGTTTTTAAGGGCCTCTATACTAGCTTTGCCGTATGGTGCAGTTTGTGGATTTGCGATAGAGATCGCTTTTAAGCCACGAACAACTTCAATACCTTTTTTGAAATCAACATTTCTAATAGAAAAGATAGCAACAGCGCCTTGTGCATAAACTTTTGGAGCAGCTACTGCAAATCCTGTGTCATAAGCTTTTTGTGCAAAGCCCATATCAGCAGCCATAAAGATATCAGCTGGAGCTGAATTTTGTATCTGAGTAACAAGACCACCGCTTGCGCCAAGAGTTAGGTTGATCTTAGCATCTGGGTGAAGCTTATTAAACTCTTTTATAAGCTCTGGAAATGCGTATGTTGTGTTTGCTGCAGCATATACATTTACTTCAGCACCAAATGCGTTTATGGCAAGCAAAGCTGCCACACATAAAAATTTAAAAACTTTTCTCATTTATACTCCTATAATGATTTGAGATGATTTTACTATTGCTAAAAGTGTATCGCCAACGCCTATTTTCATCTGGATAGCACTGTCTTTTGTGATGATAGCAGTTAAAGTCTGTTCATCACTTAGTTTTAAAGTGATTTCGGCATTTACAGCACCTATCTTTGCTTCGATCACTTCGCCTTTTAATTGATTTTTTGTGCTTATTTTTATATCTAGATCCTTAGCCAAAATGACAGCTGGAGCTTTAAAAATATAAATAACTTTTTGTCCAACTTTTAGTCCTAAATTTTTCTCACTCTCGACTGTAATGTTTGACTCAAGCGTACAGCCATTACTTAGTTTTGCAATTATTTGAGAATTTACCGCACCGCGGTTTATGCCAATAATCTCGCAAGAGAGCTGATTTCTGGCACTTAAGTTCATATTCATTCTTTGAAGATTTACAATATCTACATCCTCAAAATCTACTTTCTGACAAATTTTTTGCAAAAAATCCTTTTGAGTCTCAAGAATGGCATCATAAATTTTTATCAGTTTATTGGCATACTCGCTTAGCTCGGAGCCACTATTTTTTTTATTTCCATCAGCTCTAATAATAAGCGGCTTGCTACTTTTATTATTTATCGTATCAAGGCAGTCCCAAGCATTTTTGTATGATATGCCAACCAATTCTGCTGCTTTTGTGATACTTTTTGTCTCTTTTATGGCCTTTAATAATGTAATATGTTTAGCTAAAACCTGTGTATCTTCGCCTAAAAATAGTTCTAAATTTATATCTGCTTTCAAAATTTTTACCTTTACTATATTAGAGAATAATTTGTGAAGTATATCTAATTATATTAATCCTTAAGCTTAAAGATTTAAGTCGATTTATAAATTTCTCTTAATTTCTTGTAAAGTTTTTAAAAGATAAAATCAAGCTACATTTTATAAATAAAAATAAGGCTTAGTATGAAATTTTTGCTTTCTATCTTTTTTAGTTTGCTTTTAGCCTGTGCTAATACGGACATAAATACGAATAGCGAAAGCGATGAATTTGATGTTGAATTTGAAGCAAGAAAAGATGTTTTTGACCCGCTTAGTGGCTACAATAGAATGATGACACATGCAAATGACTTTATCTATGTAAATATGCTAACTCCGGTGGCAAAAGGCTATGCATACGTTGTGCCAAAAACAGCTAGAACAATGGTTTCAAATTTCTTTGACAACCTTCTTTTCCCAGTTCGCTTTGTAAATAACTTACTTCAGTTTAAATTTCAAAATGCTGGCGAAGAGACATTGAGATTTTTAGCAAATACGATAATAGGCTTTGGCGGACTAACAGACGGAGCAAAATACTACAATCTCAAAGCTCACGATGAAGATTTTGGACAAACGCTTGGATATTGGGGGCTTGGCGGTGGTTTTCATATCGTTTGGCCACTTATTGGACCATCAAATTTAAGAGATACTGGTGGCATGGTCGGAGATTATTTTGCTGATCCTATTAGCTACATTGATCCTATACTTTTATCAACTGGTATCAAGTCATATAGAGCGTTTAATAGCTTTTCACAAGATCCAACTGCTTATGAAAAACTAAGAAAAGATGCTATTGATCTTTATCCATTTTTACGCGATGCTTACGAGCAAAGACGCGACAAGCTTATCAAGGAGTAAATATGAAAATTTTAAAAATTCTAACTATGATTCTACTTTTTACAACTAGCCTTTTTGCTATTTCAAAAGAGCAGATCAAGCCTGAAGTAGAGATGAAAACAACAAAGGTTATTGAAATTTTAAAAGATACAAATTTAGACAATAATGCAAAGACAAAAGAAATTTTTGCTCTTCTTGATCCATTTTTTGACTATAAACAAATGGCAAAGATAAGCCTTGGCAAACGCTACAACAGCTTAAGTAGCGACGAGCAAGCTAAATTTGACGCAGCATTTGAGCAAAAACTAAAAAGCTCATACATAGATAAACTTTTAGGCTACAAAGACCAACAGATCCACATCACTGGAGAAAGTGAGCCTCAGAAAAATAGATACTGGCTCACATCTGAGCTTATAAATGATGGCAAGAGCTACGAATTTGTCTATAAATTTTATGACGCTAAAGAGCGTGGTTGGCTCATTTACGATCTTGATATCGTTGGTGTAAGCATCATTCAAACTTATAGAAGTCAGTTTGGCGATGTGCTAAATAACGCTGATTTCAATACTCTTTTACAAAAGCTAAACGAAGCTGTTTTGCCTGATCAAAATAAAACTAACCCTTAATGCGACAAATTTTTAAATTTATCATTGCTAAAAACAAGCTTATTATTGCTCTAATTTTAGCTTTAAGCGTAGTTTTTGGCTATCTTAGTACCAAGCTTAGTGTTGATGCATCAGCTGAAACGCTACTGCTTGAGCATGATCCTGACTTAAAAGCTTATAGAGAGATAGCCAAACGCTACGACTCACCTGGATTTTTAGTGGTTGCTTTTACTCCAAAAGATGATCTTTTTTCACCTAAAAATTTAGAACTTATCAAAAATTTAGGTGATGAACTAGCTAAAAACGATATGGTAAATAGCGTCATCTCTATAATAAATATTCCGCTTTTAAATAGTGTAAAAGGCGGGATTACTGGTATCTTAGATCATACCCCAACGCTGCAAGATAAAGATATAAATATTTCAAAAGCAAAGCTCGAGTTTGCCAAAAGCCCGATTTACAGCGGAAATTTGATAAGCAAAGATCTAAAAACCACAGCTATTGCTCTAAATTTAAAGCAAGATGAGAAATTTAATGAGCTTGTAAATGAAAGAAATTTACTTAGCCAAAAAGAGTCAAACGGTACTATCACACAAGCTGAGCGACTTAAACTAGAGGCTCTTGCCTATGAGTTTAAAGCCTACCGAGACGAGCTTAGAAAGAGCGATCACGAAAACCTTGAGGCCATAAAAGCAACCATAGCTAAATTTAACGCAAATGACGAGCTATTCTTAGGCGGTGCAAATATGATTGCTGATGATATGATAGGCTTTATAAAGAGCGATCTTTTGGTCTATGGCTTAAGCGTACTTGCTCTTCTTAGCTTTAGTTTGTGGCTATTTTTCAGGCAGGTTAGATGGATAGTTTTACCGATGTTTATATGTGCCGTAAGTGCTATTTTTACGACCGGAGTTTTTGGTATATTTGACTGGGAAGTGACGGTCATTAGCTCAAACTACATCGCACTTCAGCTCATCATTACTATTTCAACAGTCATCCATCTAGTCGTTAGCTATAGAGAATTTTTCGCAAAGCATCCAAAATATAGCCAAAATCAGCTAATTTATCTAACGCTTCGTGATAAATTCTCTCCATCTTTTTGGGCGATATTTACCACGGTTATTGGCTTTAGCTCGCTTATGAGTGCTAACATAAAGCCAGTTATCATGCTTGGCGTTATGATGAGTACTGGCATTAGCGTTTCGCTTGTGCTTGCGTTTTTGCTATTTGGCGCGATAAATGTAAATTTAGAAAAATTAGCTCCCATTAGAACCTTTGAAAATAGCTTTAAATTTACAAAATACTGCGCAAATTTAGCCTTAAACTCAAGAAAGATCATCTACGTAGTTTGTGTGCTAGTTGTCTGTTTTGGCATTTATGGTATCAGTAAGATAAAGGTTGAAAATAGCTTCATTGGCTATTTTAAAGAAAGCACAGAAATTCGCCAAGGAATGCAAGTCATTGATACTAAGCTTGGTGGCACGATACCAGTTGATGTGATAGTGAAATTTAAAGAACAAAAACAAGATAAAAATGCTGAGCAAGATGAGTTTGAAAATGAGTTTGAAAGCAACGCTAAGGATGCAAAATACTGGTTTAATAGCTATCACACAAGGGTTGCTGAGAAGATTCACGATTATCTAAAAGAGCAAAAATTTGTCGGACATGTAAGCTCACTAGCAACCCTTATAAAAGCCATAAAAGAGCTAAATAACGGCGCGAGTGATGATTTTTTATTAGCTGCGATGTATGAGAAATTACCACAAAATTATAAAAATATCTTATTAAGCCCTTATGTAAGCGTTGAAAATGATGAACTTAGATTTAGTATAAGGATCGTCGATAGTGACTCTGAGCTTAGACGAAATTTATTTCTAAAAGAGCTTAGAGAAGGGCTTTTAGAGCTTACTAAAAATGACAATGTAAGCATAGAAGTTGCCGGCATGATGGTGCTTTATAACAATATGCTTCAAAATTTACTTAGCTCGCAAGTTGATACTTTTGGGCTAACTGTCGCTATACTTTTTGTCATATTTTGCTTTATTTTTAGAAGCATAAAGCTAGCAACCATTGCGATAGTTTCAAATTTAATCCCACTTTGCACACTCTTTGGCGTGATGGGATTTTTTGGCATTCCGCTTGATGTGATGAGTATAACGATCGCAGCCATTAGTATTGGTATCGGTGTTGATGATATCATTCACTACATACACCGCTTTAAAGAAGAAATGCTTACAAAAAGTGTTTTTGAGAGTATTAAAGCTGCTCATGCAAGCATCGGATATGCGATGTATTACACATCGTTCACCATTTTTCTTGGCTTTAGTGTGATGATAACTAGCAATTTTATTCCAACTATATATTTTGGCTTACTAACCGATCTTGTTATGGTTTTTATGCTTCTTGGCGCGCTAATCATCTTACCAAGCCTAATAGCAAGCTTTGTAAAAAAGAGCGATATTTAAACTAAATTTATTTGATAACTTTGATGAACGAGTAGACATCGGCCACGCCATCAATATGCTTAGCATACCAAATAGCATGTTTTTCTTGTTCAATGCTATCAACTACGCCGCTAAATACAACATCGCAGCCAACTATGCTAACACGCACATTTGTGCCCTCAACTATACTATCTTTAAAAAGATTTTGCTTTAAGTTTGCAAGAATTTTTAGACTATCGCATGGATACTCTGGCTTTTTGATACGAAGATAGGTATAAATTTTCCGCACTCCATCTGTGCTTTTGGCTAATTCTACTAGCTTATCTTCAAGCTCTTTACTATCAACGAGTCCGATAAGATAAGCATCTCCGTAAAAAACCTCTATCTCGATGTCGATATTACTAAGACCTTTTGAAAATAAAATTTTGCTTTGCAATTTGCTTTGTATAAATTTATCTCTTGTGATCGAGTAAATACCACGTTTATCACGCGAAATAGAGTACGCATCATATACATTTAGCGGCGCAGTTGCTGGAGAAAGAACCGAGGAACAAGAGCAAAAAAATAGAGCCAAAAATGCAAAAACGCTAAATTTTAAAATCAGAAATCCTTTTGTAATTTCAAAAAAGTTTATATAAAATGGGCTAAAATTTATCTAAATCTGCTAAAATAACGCGCACGGAGGATAAAGTAATCTGGTGATGCTCACGGGCTTCAAACCCGATGACTGGGCGGTTGACTGTCTGGTGGGGAGTTCGATTCTCTCATCCTCTCGCCACTCTCATTTTAGATTTTGCTTTTATCAAGCAAATTTATAATCCCAAACAAAATAAAACTTAATACAACCAAAACAAGGCTTAAAACTAGTGCTTCATCGCTTTTACCATCGTATACGGCATTATAAATAGCAAGCGAAATAGTGTCTGTTTTGCCTATGATATTGCCACCCAAAATTAGTGTTATGCCAACCTCGCCAAGTCCACGCGAGATCGCTAAAATAAAAGCTGATGCTACGCTTTTCGCAACGCATGGAAAGAGCACGAAAATAGCTGTTTGAAATTTATCTTTCCCAAGGCTGTATGCTGCTTCACTTAGGCTTTTTGAAAGTGAGCCAAGAGCAGAAGCGACAGGCTTTACAAATAGTGGTAAAGAGGCTATAAAAGCAGCTAGCACAAGAGCCTTAAAACTAAAAATAATTTCTAAATTTAAAGCCTTGCCGACGATACCATTTTTGCCAAGCAGATAAAGCAGTAAAAATCCAGTAGCAATGGGCGGAAAGATGAGCGGAAAAGTTACGATCACCTCTAAAATAGCTTTAAATTTAGCCTTACTAAAAGCTAAATAATAAGCCAGAGCCAGCCCAAAAACGATAAGCAAAGCCCCTTGGCACAAAACGACCTTTATGCTTAAAAATAGCGGATCAAAAAGCCAAGAGAGCTCTTGCAAGCTTAGCCTTATCTTATGCCAAATTTAGTGTAAATTTCTTTTGATCTCTCACTTTTTAGCTCATTTAAAAATTTCTCACAATCAGCCTTTTTGTCGCATCCTTCAAGCTTTGCCGCTACGATGTTTGCTGGAGCGTAAAGCGCTTTGTCTATCAAGATAAAACTACCAAATTCATCTTTGTGCGCATTTAGTTCGGTCTGATTAATAAATCCAGCATCAACTTCGCCGTTTAATACATAAGTAACGACTTGTGGCACGCCGGCAACCGCTAAAATTTTATCCTTTAGCTCGCCACTTAAATTTGCTTTTTGCATAAATTCATTCGCTCTTTTGCCATAAACCGTCTTTACAGCATCTGGCATAGCGATCTTAGAAAGCGCTTTTAGCTCTTCAACTTTTTCAATTTTCACACCTTTTTTGGTAGCCAGCACCAAAGCACCTGAGCCTAAATTTACATACTCGGCGATCTTTAGATCAGACTTTTTCAAAAAGTCCTCATCGCCCACGATCACGTCAGTTTTGCCCTCTTTTGCCTGAGCCATGATAGCTGTGATGTTTGCAAAAGAAGTGTCGATATTTACGCCATCTTTTTTGAGATTTTGCGCGACTGCCTCAACTATCTTTTTATATCCGCCGCCCGCACTTACTAGCAAATTTTCATTACCAAATGCAAAAATTGCAACCATTAAAAGTAAGAACTTTTTCATATTTTTCCTTTAAAAGTAAAATTTCAAGATTTTATAAAATATACTCTTATACATTCTTAAAATATATTTTTATAATTTTTACTTTTCTACCAAAATGCTATAATCACACCAAAAAAGGACAAATATGAACGAACTTGAGCTAAAGTTGCAAGGCAAGATAGATAGGCTAACAGACAAGACCTTTAGGCTAGATCCAAGGATCGGTGAGGGTTATTTCACGGCGAAATATTTTCTAAAAGTAAATGAGATAATTAAGCAAAATTTACCCGATCAGCATGTGACGATGCAGTTTTTCCAAAGGCGCGATGATATCGTGCTTTGCGGCATTGACGAGGTTTTAGCCGTCATTAATAAATTTGCCAAAGACCCAAGCGAGCTTGAAATTTATGCACTTAATGATGGCGATATAATAAATGCAAACGAGCCAGTTTTAAAGATAAGCGGCAAGTATGAAAATTTTGGCTTTTTAGAAAACGTGATCGACGCGACCCTTACTAGAAGAAGCTGCGTGGCGACAAATTCAAGAGACGTGATAAGAGCGGCAAATGGCAAGGACGTCTTTAGCATGGCAGACAGGCAAGATGACATCTGCACGCAACCAGGCGACGGCTATGCATCATTTGTAGGCGGCATCAAAAAGGTCGCTACAGATGCTCAGGGCGAGCTTACTGGGCTAAAAGGTGGTGGCACCATGCCTCATGCGCTTATTCAAATGTGCGGTGGAGATATAGTAAAAGCCTCAGAAATTTATGCTAAAACCTTTGAAAATGAGAAGATCACGGCATTGGTGGACTATAACAACGACGTGATCATAGATGCATTAAAGGCTGCAAATGCCTTAAAAGAGAGGCTTGGCGCGGTTAGAGTCGATACTAGTAAAAATTTGATTGATAAATATTTTGATGATAAGGATACTAGCGGGTTTGACCCACATGGCGTTTGCAAGGAGCTTATATTTGCTCTAAGAGAGGCGCTTGATAAAGCTGGCTTTAAATACGTTAAAATCGTCGTTAGCTCAGGCTTTAGTCCTAAGATTATAGAAGATTTTGAAGCTCATAACACGCCGGTTGATACTTATGGCGTTGGAAGTTATCTTGTTAAAAATGACATTTGTGGCTTTACTGGCGATCTAGTCGAGCTAAACGGCAAAAATGAGGCTAAATTTGGCAGGAAAAATTTCGCTTCAGATAAGCTAAAGAGAGTGAAATTTTAAGAGAAAAGATGAAATTTATAAAAATTTTAATATTTCTGTCACTTTTGCTGACTACTTGCACTGCCGCAAACTACGCTAATGCCTTTGAAAAGATTGGCATCTTTGAAGACGGAGTTTATCGTTTTAGCAAAAATGGACTTGGCGTCAAAAAAGACCTGCTTGTAAAGGTGATCTCTGTGCAAAACGCAGAAATTCCTCACAAAAAGATCATCTCGATGCTAAATATCCCTAAAAAATCTAAAATAAATAACTTTAAAACAAGCGATGCTGGCGCAATAGTGTGGCCATTTTACGAGTTTGAGGGCAAATTTTTAACGACAATAATCGTTGAAAATATAAAAAAAGAAGATAGCGATCAAAAGCTACTTAAGATGTTAGAGCTTAAACATCCGTTTTACTCAACGCTCCAAGCTCGAAGAAAAGGGGCTAAAGACGCCATAGACGTGAAATACGTGCTAAATTTCAAAGAGGCAAAGCTGGTAAAATCGTTTCAAAGTCGCCCTTAAAACTTTATTTTAAATAAATTTCATTAAAATGGCGTAATCAAAAAAGGATCATCTTTGCAAAATTTCAAGAATATAAACGTCGCTCACTCGCCTGATGCTGACGATATTTTCATGTATGCCGCGGTCAAATTTGGCTGGGTTAGCAGTAAAAATTTAGCCTTCACATCAAAGGCACTTGATATAGAAACACTAAACGAAGAGGCGCTAAAAGGTACTTATGAGGCCACAGCAATCAGCTTTGCACTCTATCCAAAAATTTGCGACGAGTATGCACTTTTACGCTGCGCCGTGAGCTTTGGCAATGGATATGGCCCAAAGCTTATCAAGCTAAAAGGCAAGCAGCTAAAGCGAAATTTCAAGGTCGCACTCTCTGGCAAAAACACGACAAATGCACTGCTCTTTCGCATAGCCTACCCAGAGGCAAGGATCGTTTATAAAAATTTCCTTGAGATCGAAAATGCTGTACTTAGCGGCGAAGTCGATGCTGGCGTGCTCATACATGAAAGTATCTTAAATTTCTCAGGCGAGCTCTGCGTAGAGCGTGAAATTTGGGACATCTGGAGCGAGCTAAACGGCGAAAATTTACCACTTCCACTTGGTGGCATGGCGCTTAGACGAAGCCTGCCCATAACCGACGCGATCGAGTGCGAGAGAGTGCTTAGCGAGGCTGTCAGGATCGCCACTTCGCACAAGCCATTTTTATCTCACATGCTAATGGAGCGAAACCTCATCAGAGTTGGCAAAGAGGATCTTAAAGCGTATCTAAATTTATACGCAAATGACGAGTCAATAAGCATGAACGAAACGCAGCTAAAAGCGCTAAATAAGCTCTATCAAATAGGCTATGACAAAGGCTTTTTTGAAAAGCCAATCGACGTAAACGACTACCTAATCCCAACTGAATACAACGAAGTAAGGTTTAGCTGATGCAAAGTACGCTTGTCTCGCTTGGAGTTGAAACCTTTAAGATCGCCCTTTACATCAGCCTTCCGATGCTGCTAAGCGGCCTAATCGCAGGTCTTATCATCTCCATTTTTCAAGCGACCACACAGATAAACGAAACCACGCTAAGCTTTGTGCCAAAAATTTTGCTAGTCGTCGTTGTTATCATATTTTTGATGCCTTGGATGATCTCGATGATGGTTGAATTTACCACTCGCATGTTTGAGTTTATACCGGAATTTATCCAGTGACGAGGCTTGTTGATTTTTCTAAATTTACCTCGGTTAGGATAGGCGGCGTGCATGAAGTTTTTGAGGTAACTAGCCTTGAAGATCTAAGCTCACCTTACTTTTTAGGCGCTGTGATGATAGGCGGAGGCAATAACCTTCTTATCTCGCCAAATCCCCCAAAAATGGCGATGTTCGGCAAAAGTTTTGACTATATAAATTTAGAAATTTGTGATGAAAAAATTTACCTTGAGATAGGTGCTGCGACAAAATCAGCTAAAATTTATAACTTCTGCAAACAAAATAACATCGCGAACCTTGAGTTTTTAAAAAATATCCCAGGCACGCTTGGCGGACTTATAAAAATGAACGCTGGGCTGCTTAAATTTAGCATAAGCGACAACCTCACGCATGTGCGTCTGGCTCGTGGCTGGGTGAGCAAGGATGAGATAAACTTTAGCTACCGCCACAGCGGCATAGATGAGGCCATTTTGGGGGCTAAATTTAAGCTTTCTAGTGGCTTTGACGTAAGCATTTCTGAAGCTATCAGCGCAAAAAGGGCAAATCAGCCAAAAGGAGCTAGCTTTGGTAGCTGCTTTGTAAATCCTGATGGTCACTTTGCAGGGGCATTGCTTGAGGCAGTTGGGCTAAAAGGATACGTGATAGGCGGAGCGAAATTTAGCGAGGAGCACGCAAATTTTTTGATAAATTTTAACCACGCAAGCTTTGAGGACGCCACTAGCCTTATAAATTTGGCAAAGGCTAGAGTTTTAGAGAAATTTGGAGTAGAGCTTAAGACTGAAGTTTGCATTTTATAAGGATGATGATGAGTGAGTTTTTGAGCGAAGTTTTTACCCTTTCATTTTTATTTATAGCTATTGGGTTTTACGCCATTTATAGGGCTAAAAAGGCGCAAAGCGAGCATGAGAAAAATATGGCTGATTACGATAAAAATCTGCTAAATTTTGCCAAAATTTTAGGTGTTCAAAATCACATCGATCTAGTTAAATTTGATGAAATTTTAGCCCAGGCCTTAAAAGAAAAACTAATTTTTAAATTTAATAAATTAACCTCACAAGAGGAATTTATATCTTTTATAAAAGATGAGAATTTCAAAACCAAACCCCAAATTTCACAAAATAATATCGATGAAGCCTTTCTTACACTTTGTGCTAGCTCGCTTGTAGAGCCGCTAAATTTTGCGATACTAAAAAACGAAGATCAAATTTATGGATTTTTGTTTGAAAAAGAGCATCTTTTTGCTCTTATTGATAGCGCTGCGCTGCTTGGCGAAAATATTATAATTTGCGAGTAAATCAAGTAAAATTCATCTCTTTTTAGATAAAATCAAGCCAAATTTCAACTATAAGGTAAAAAATGGCAAAAGAAAAAGATAGTGACAAAAAGATAGCTATCCCAGAGAGCGAAGCGGACAAGAAAAAGGCGCTTGAGCTTGCGCTAAAGCAGATCGATAAAGCTTTTGGCAAAGGCACGCTTTTAAGACTTGGCGACAAAGAGGTTGAGGCTATCGAGTCGATACCGACTGGCTCGCTAGGGCTTGACCTAGCTCTTGGAATAGGTGGCGTTCCAAAAGGTAGGATCATCGAGATCTATGGGCCAGAGAGCTCTGGTAAGACCACACTCACACTTCACATCATCGCTGAAGCGCAAAAAGCTGGCGGAATTTGTGCATTTGTCGATGCAGAGCACGCACTAGACGTAAAATACGCTTCAAATTTAGGCGTAAATACCGACAACCTTTATGTCTCTCAGCCAGACTTTGGCGAGCAGGCACTTGAGATCGTTGAGACACTTGCAAGAAGTGGAGCGATCGATCTTATCGTAGTTGATAGCGTCGCTGCTCTTACTCCAAAGAGCGAGATAGACGGCGATATGGGCGATCAGCACGTTGGCCTGCAAGCAAGACTAATGAGTCAGGCGCTTAGAAAGCTAACTGGAATTTTAAGCAAGATGAAGACAACTGTTATCTTCATCAACCAAATTCGTATGAAGATCGGTATGATGGGATATGGCACGCCAGAGACCACAACTGGCGGTAATGCGCTTAAATTTTACTCATCAGTAAGAATAGACGTTAGAAAGATAGCCACACTTAAACAAAACGACGAGCCTATCGGCAACCGCACAAAAGCAAAAGTAGTGAAAAACAAGGTCGCGCCTCCATTTAAAGTGGCTGAATTTGACATTATGTTTGGCGAGGGTGTGAGCAAAGAGGGCGAGATCATCGACTATGGTGTAAAACTCGACATCATCGACAAATCAGGTGCGTGGTTTAGCTACAAAGCCGAAAAACTAGGTCAAGGCAGAGAAAACGCCAAAGCCTACCTAAAAGAGCACCCAGAAATTTCTGACGAGATAGTAGCGGCGATCAAAGGCTCAATGGGTATAGATCACCTAATAAGCAGCGGCGCAAAAGACGAAGATGACGAAACAAACGAAGCAGGAGATGAATAATGGTATTTATTGAAGATGTAGAAGCTCACGAGGTTTTAGATAGTAGAGGCAACCCAACAGTTCGTGCGACAGTTAGACTTAGCGACGGGACTGAGGCAAGCGCGATCGTACCAAGCGGCGCAAGCACTGGCAAGCGTGAAGCGCTCGAGCTTCGTGACAAAGACGAGAGATACGCTGGCAAAGGCGTTTTAAAGGCCGTTTCAAACGTAAATGAAAAGATAGCCGAGGCGATCATTGGCCTTGACGCTTATAATCAAAAAGCAGTTGATGAAGAGATGCTTGAGCTTGACGGCACACACAACTACTCAAATTTAGGCGCAAACGCAGTACTTGGCGTATCTATGGCGGTAGCTCGCGCAGCTGCAAAGAGCCTAAATATCCCGCTCTACCGCTATCTTGGCGGTGCAAACGCTA
The DNA here is from genome assembly GCF_002165775.1 of Campylobacter concisus. Taxonomy (NCBI): domain Bacteria; kingdom Pseudomonadati; phylum Campylobacterota; class Epsilonproteobacteria; order Campylobacterales; family Campylobacteraceae; genus Campylobacter; species Campylobacter concisus. The sequence continues at coordinate 47,198 of NZ_NDYP01000012.1, forward strand.
GCATCTTGCCTGTGCCGATGTTTAACATCATAAATGGTGGCGCACACGCAAACAACAGCGTCGATTTTCAAGAATTTATGATCATGCCATTTGGCTTTAGCACATTTAGCGAGGCGCTAAGGGCTGCAACTGAAATTTACCACAAGCTAAAATCTATCCTAAACGCAGCCGGACACAGCACAGCTGTCGGTGACGAGGGTGGCTTTGCTCCAAATTTAAAAGACAATGAAGAGCCATTAAAACTTATCTCACAGGCTGTAAAAGAGGCTGGATATGAGCTAGGCAGCCAGATAAAGCTAGCCCTTGACGTTGCTTCAAGCGAGCTTTATAAAGACGGCAAATACGAGCTTGAGGGCAAGAAATTTAGCAGCGACGAACTCATTAGCTACTACGAAAAACTTTGCGAAAAATATCCGATATTCTCTATCGAGGATGGCCTTAGCGAGGACGACTGGAGCGGCTGGGCTGAGCTTACAAAAAGGCTTGGAAGCAAGGTGCAGCTAGTAGGTGACGATCTTTTCGTTACAAATGAGAAAATTTTACGCGAAGGCATTGAAAAAACTATCGCAAATGCAATATTAATTAAGCCAAATCAAATAGGCTCAGTCACTCAAACTATGCAAACCGTCCGACTTGCTCAGAGAAACGGCTACCGCTGCGTTATGAGCCATAGAAGCGGCGAGAGCGAAGATGCGTTTATCGCTGACTTCGCAGTTGCTCTAAACACTGGCGAGATAAAGACAGGTGCCACTTCAAGAAGCGAGCGCAATGCAAAATATAATCGCTTGCTTGAGATCGAACTTGAGGCTGGAGAGTTTTTGGGGGATAATATTTGAGCGAAATTTTAGACGAATATGGCAGCACTGATGGCATATTTCATAAAATTGTAAAATATATTAGACCAACATTGCGATATATCATAGCCACAATTTGTGTGGCTATGTTTGCCTTTTATGTGGGCAATATAATGTTTGGCAAACGCTCACTTGATGTTATGCTAAGCCTTCAGAGTAAAAAAGAGAGACTTAGCGAAGACGTGGAAATTTTAAAAAAAATGAATGCGCGTCTGCAAAAAGATTATTTTGAATTACAAGGCCTTGAGCCAGACTTTAATAAAAAGTAGGAATGATGAAAAAATTTTGGTTAGTTTTATCTATATTTGCAACAAGCGTCTTTGCTAGAGAGAACCCATTTATGCCTATTAGCGAGCTAAACACAAGCGTTATGACAACAAATATCATAGAAAAATTTGATAGATTTGATTCTCTTTCGTTTAAATTTCCAAGCGATGCGGCACTTTTACTAGATGTTACTATAAGATATAGAGCAAATGACGGCACTATAAAGGAAAAAAGACTAGCTGATATAAATAAAACTATCGATTACAGCGATGAATTTGCTTTAAATAAGGTAAAAAATCCAGAACCAGTTGTGGCAAAAAAGCTAGATGTTTCGGTCACAATGGCAAATATGCCTAGCCAAAAAGTAAGCACTCCTGTGATAATAGAAAAAAATGAAACTAAAATTTCAAATAAAGATAGAAATAAAACTTCAGATATGCCAACTCCAAATGTTGTAGTGATCGATCTTAGCACAGATAAAGCAAAAGAAACTAACATAAAACCTGAACAAAAGGTGGTCGAGATAAAGATTGAGCCTAGTGCAAAACCCGTTGATAGTGTCAAAAATGGAAAAGATGTTAAATTTCTAGGTTTTATAAGCTTTCTAGCCAACAACAAAGAGCTAAAAATCGCTACAAAAACTAAAAATTTAAAGCATTTTACTTATGAGAAAAATAAGATCGTTCTTGACTTTGCAAGGCCGCCAAGAAGCTTTAAAACCAAGAGCTTAAAACTTGAAAATGAACATTTTAAGAATGTGATCATAGGCTGGCATGATAGATATTTCAGAGTGGTTTTAGAGCTTGATAAGATGCATAAATATAAGCTTGAAGCCGTTGAAAATGGATATTTGCTTAAGCTTTTATAGTTGAATTTTAAAAAGAGTAGATTTTATAAAATTTCAAATATAATACTTTTCAAAATAAAAATTTAAGGCTATTGGTTTGAAATATCCACTTGATTGCAAAGATAATTTTGAAAACTCATTTATTTTTTGGCTCACTCGCTATGTCAAATTTAAACTTAGCTCACTTTCAAATAAAGAGCTTAGGGATCCAAAGGCACTTGCAAGTGTAAATTTCGCTCTAAGCCGCGAGATAAAAAACATAGACCAGCTTGATGGCTTAGTAAAAAATGCGAGAAACGCGGGGCTTACTGGCATAAATACCTACTTTAATCCGCTTAAAAAAATATATGAAACGATGAAATTTTACGAGCTTAGCAGCCTAAAACAGATCGATGAAGAGCTGTTAAGCGAAATACTAGCTAGCACGACTGGCGGACTAAGCGACGCTAGTAAGAAAAATTACCGCATCTCGGTGATAAATTTCTTTGCATTTTTAGACAAACAAAACGAAGAGGACGGCAAGGCCCATGTTTTTGATATAAATTTAAAAAACTGGGGCGGAGTTAGTGGCAACAAAGGGCAAAAGTTGCCTGAGTTTATGGGCGAAGATGAGGTCAAAAAATTTCTAGATGTGATCGAAGAAAGTGACTTTAAGCAAAACTCAAATCGCAATAAGCTCATAATAAAAACGATAATTTTTACTGGCATTCGTGTGAGCGAGGCTCTAAATTTAAAGCGAAAGGATATCACTGAAGATGGCGATCTTTTTATCATTAGGATCCGGGGCAAAGGTAACAAATACCGCATCGTTATGATAAAACGCCACCTAATAGAAGCTCATCTAAATGCGATTGCAATAAACTACATCAACAAAGAGGGCTATCTTTTCATCAATAAAAAAGGCACCAGGCTTACGCAGGCTTATGTTAGCCGCATAGTTGAGCAAATTTTATTTAAAGCTGGCATCAGAAAAGAGAAAAATGGTGCCCACATGCTGCGCCACACCTTTGCAACAATGCTTTACAAAAAGCAAAAGGACCTTGTTTTGGTGCAAGAAGCTCTAGGTCATGCAAGCTTAAATACCTCAAGAATTTATACTCACTTTGATAGCGATAAGCTAAAACTTGCTGCAAAAGTAGCTGAGGATCTAGCAAACTAGAGCACTTAAAGCCAAAGCAAACTAGCAATACTAAATTTAACTCATGCAAAATTTAAAACATTATTTAACTATGAAACCCTATAAATATATGAGGAAATTTTAGCTTGCAAGCAGCCTAAAAGCTTGCTCTGTATCTAAATTTACAATCCACCAGTCAAAAGCTCTTACAAAAAGTGAAATTTGGCAAGCAAATTTTACTCTACTCGCCAAATTTATATCAAACTAGCCGATCTTTCTTATCTTTGCAGGAAGTGCTTGTCTAGCGCAAGTGCCAACCAACCAGTCATTTAAACTAAATTCGCCATTTCTTTTTGGATCAAGAAGTCCAAGCTTATTATGATTGACCCCTTTTTCTAAATTTGCGATCCCAAAAGCTGGCTTTCCATCGACAGTGTGCGTTCTTATACCAAACTCATCATGGCCAAATCCATGCTCGATACTAATAACTCCGCTAGCAACGCCATCCGTCACAAACGCCTCACCAACTTGCGCACCATAAGGAGTAGTCACTTTGACCTTATCGCCTGAGTGTATGCCTTGCTCGCTAGCCACATCTGTCGATATCCTTATGAAATTCTTAGGATGAACAGATCTTAGCCTTGGGCTAACAAAGGTGTAGAAGTGCTGGATATTTGACTTTCTTGAGCTTACTGTGTATTTCCACTCAGAGCGTGGGAAAAATTTCTCAAGCGGCGTACCGTCACTTGCTACTGGTAGCATCAGACTTGGCACTCCTGGCATATATTCGCCTGTTATTGAGTGTCTATGCCCACCGAGTGGCTCATAGTAGATCGAAGCTGGCGTAGGCGCTGGCACTTTTACGGTTGCTTTATCGCCATTATATGCGCTCTCGTAGCTATCGTATCTGCCGCCTTTTGCTAGTATGTGCGCTACTTTTGGCTTCTCTTCGTCTTTTAGATAAGGATCGAGTTTTGTCATCACTCTTGATATCTTACTAAGCTTTTTATCCTCGTCACTTATATCTTTCACACCCTCGCCGTCAAAGGCTAAATTTGCTAGTGCAGCCGCATAATACTGCTCTTTTACGTCAAGGTCCATGAAATTTCCATCTTTGTCTTTGAAGGCATTTTTGCCAAAGCCTTTTAGTCCAAGCTTCTTTGCCACGGCTATATAAAATGCCTCAACGTCGATCGTGCCGCCGTTTTTATCCTTTGCCTGCTTTGAGCTAACAGCCGGATAGCGCACGACTGAAGTTTTAGCGATCGTTCCCCAAAGAGAGTTTGGAAGTGCCCAGTTTTCTAAATTTACTCCGTCTGGCACGATGTAGTCAGCATAGGCGTTTGTCTCGTTCATAAAGGCGTCGATGCCCACAAAAAGTGGTAAATTTTTACTATCTTTTAGCACGTCTAAGACCGCTCTTTCAAGTCCTGCTTGTCCGTAAAGTACGTTTGTCATGTAGTTTATGAAAACTTTTACTTTGTATGGATAGCCGGCCTTGTGACTTGTAAGCGTTTCGTTTACAAGTGGCATAGAGATAGGATACCATGGCTGAGTTGATGGATAGCCGCTGCCGCCAGCTGCTACTTTGCGCTTATACTCGGAGCTTGTTTCGTAGTATTTGCCTGATCTTGATAAATTTAGACCATTTGGCTTATAAGCGCCCTCAAAGCTCTCAAGGTCATATCTGCCTTTTAAAAACTCGTGTGTGCCGGCACTTGCATTGACGTTGCCGCCTTTGTAGCCGTAAGTGCCCATTAGTGTGTTTAGACAAAGTATCGCAAAAGTAGTCATACCAGCTTGCGTATGCATCATACCGCCATGCACGTTTGTGCTCACCTGTCTGCCATTTTTGGTGAAATTTTCACAAAGCCAGATGATATCTTCAATGCTTACACCACAAATTTTTGAGTACTCCTCTAAGCTATGCTTGTAAGCTGATTCTTTTAAAAGCTGCATTGAGCTTTTTACCTCGACCTTTTTGCCGTCTATTAAAATTTTACCTTTGTAGTAGAGCTTGGCTGGTTCATTTGCCTTGTAGCTTTGTATCTTGCCATCTTGCGAGCAGACCTGCCATTCATTGTTGATAAGTGCAAATTTACCATAGTCTTTGTGGTCTTTTTCGGTGATGACTAGATGCGTAGCGTTGCACCAGTGTATCTCGCCTGCTAGCTTTGCCTGATCTAAATTTGGCTGCATAAGATAGTTCGTGGCGTACTTTTCATTTTCTATGATCCAGCGTATCATAGCCATAGCTAGAGCTGAGTCGGTGCCTGGCTTTATCGCTATCCAGCGGCCTTTGTCCGAAGAGGCGTATTTTACTGCGTTTGTAACGCTTGGATCGACTACCGCATAGCTAAAGTCATCTCTAGTGCCTCTTGTGTAAGAGAGCATTTTTGCTTGCTTTTGGAAAGGGTTGCCACCATTTGACGGCGAAGTGCCCCAGTAGATGATAAATTTAGAATTTTCATAGTCTGGCTTGGTGTGTGCAAAGCCCTTTGCGTTGTGCGCGATCTTGCCGCCGACCCTAAAGCCACCACCGCAAATTCCGCCGTGAGAGTAGTGATTTATAGTGCCAAATGACTTTTTAACAAAGCGATCAACGATGTCAGAGCGTCCGTCATATAGATAAAAACTTAAAAATTGATTGCGTTTGGTACCGTACTCTGGGTTTTCGCTATCGATTAGCTCGTCGCTATATATTGCTCTTAGCCCATCAACATGCCCCTCACCAAAGAGATCTCCGCCCTCCACTACCTCTTCTACTAGCTGCTCAAAGCTTATGCTCTTCCACTTACCCTCGCCTCTTTTACCAACTCTTTTTAGTGGCGTTAGTATCCTTGCAGGTGAGTCTATCATCTCAGGCAATATCGCTCCTCTAGCGCAAACTGTGGCTCGCTTTTCATCTTCACCACTTGCCGTTGTGGCAAGAAGTGCGTCATTTATCGATGTGTCAAAATTTGCCCAGTGTACGTTTGAAAGTGGGTGGTATGGATTGCCACTACATCTTAAAACTCGGTCGTTTTTGTCGTCTATGTGGAGTCTTATGCCGCACTTCGTCGTACAGCCATGGCACATCGAAAAAATAACGCTATGTCCATCACTAAGTGAAATTTTGCCGTCCTTTACTCGAAATTCAGGCTCTAGTGAGTTTGCCTGCGGTTTATAGTCGTCCTTATCTCCATCTGCCAGCATAGCACTCGTGGTTAGTGTTGAGAGCACGGCTGATCTTTTTAAAAATTCTCTTCTTTGCATTACTTATTTCCTTTTACTGTGCTATCTCTTCGTTCCAGCTGATAACCTTTTTATATCCATTATCAAGCTCGAGTTTTTTATTGTTTTTAGCCAAAATTTTACTAACACCGTGGTAGAACACCTGTGGATTTGTATTTTTAGGGCTATCTATAACCATAGTCTCGTGTGTGGCTAGAAATTTTCTGATATTTGAGTTAGGATCGTTAAGATCGCCTATTATACGGCTACCGCCCACACAGCTCTCTACGCATGCTGGCTGAAGTCCCGCTCTTAGTCTGTGGTCGCAGAAGGTGCATTTATCGGCCTTGTAGGTATGCAGGCTAAGATATCTTGCATGATATGGACAGGCCTCTACGCAAAGCGCACAGCCTATGCACTCTTTTGTATCAATCTTTACTATGCCATTACTTCTTTGATGGCTAGCACCAGTTGGACAAACGCTAATACAGGCTGGATTGTTGCAGTGGTTGCAAAGCCTTGGAAGTGACGCAATGACTGCCATTTTACCGTTTTTATCTCTTGCCTCATACTCGGAAACAATGGTTCTAAAAGCACCTGGCTGAACGTCGTTTTCTAACATACAGCTCATAGTACATGACTGACATCCAACACATCTTGTTAGATCTATCGCCATGCCGTAGCGAACACCACTACTACTAAAGTCCTTTGGTGCAGCCTTTAGTGCGGTCGTAGCAAAAAATAATCCTGCAGCTGCAATGAAACTGCGACGAGAATTTAAGGTCTGTTGCATAAAAATTCTCCTTTCTTTTTAGAATTTTTTCTTATTTTAACATAGTAAATATTTTTTCTAAAGTTTATTTTATATTTTTGCAAAATGTATTAAATTTTGAGAATTTTTGTAGCACTTAAAAGATAAAATTTGGATAGTAAAATTTAGGAAGAAGTAGGAAAAAGATAGAAAATAAACTTCTATCTTCTTAAATTTATACTTTGTGGTTTAGTATATAAAGGCGAATGACTTGCTCTGCTGTCATCTTTAAATTTCTAATCGCGACATCTTTTCTCATCGCTTCTTCAAGACTTACTGGCTCATTTAATATACAAAAATAGGCATCAATCCCATTTTTGTAGCAATCTTTGGCACATTTTTGTACACATCCAGCAAGTGCAACCACTGGCTTATTATGCTTTTTGGCTAGTTTTGCAACTCCAGTTGGTGTCTTGCCCATTGAGCTTTGAAAGTCCATACGGCCTTCGCCAGTGATGACCAGATCAGCCTTTTTGATCTCATCCTCAAGTGCGATGGTCTGCGTGATGATCTCAATGCCTGGTCGAAGTTTTGCTCCTAAAAATGCCACAAATGCAAAGCCAAGTCCGCCGGCCGCACCAGCACCTTTTTGTGTGTGAAATTTGGTACCATTTTTTTCTTTTACGAGGCTTGCAAAGTGTTTTAGTCCATCGTCAAGCTCTTTTACCATGCGGCCATTTGCACCCTTTTGAGGAGCATAAACGTGAGCTGCTCCGTTTGTGCCATAAAGTGGATTGTCCACGTCACAAGCTATCAAAAACTCACATTCTCTTAGCTCTTTTGAGACATTCTCGTCCGAAAACTCACAAATTTTGGCTAAATCCTCGCCTTTTCCTTCAAGCAAAATACCGTTTTTATCATAAAAATTAAACCCAAGTGCACTAAGCATACCTGTACCAGCATCATTTGTCGCACTTCCGCCAATGCCAATGATAAATTTTCTAGCACCCTTGCTAATGGCATCTTTTATCATTTGTCCAAAACCAAATGTACTAGTTTTTAGTGGATTTCTCTCGTCTGGATTTATTAGTGTGAGACCTGAAGCACTTGACATCTCAAGTATGGCAAGATCATCTTTTAGGGCGTATCTGGCTAGTATTTCAGTACCAAGTGGATTTTTAACTATCGTATCTATAAATTTCGCACCAAGTGCATCAGCCATCGCCTCTACACTACCTTCACCGCCATCAGCGATGGGCTTGACAACGACCTCGCAGCCAATCTCTTCTAGTCCTTCTTTTATGGCAAGGCCCGCTTCCAGTGAGCTAAGCGAGCCTTTTAACGAATCAATCGCGACTAAAATTCTCATAAAAGCACCAAAGATAATATGTAAACGCTAATCATACCAACTATACCCATTATAAATGTCATAGCCGTTTGTGTGCGATATCCTTGATCTGCGCTCATCTTGCTAAAATTTGTCACAACCCAGAAGTAGCTGTCATTTGCGTGAGATACGCACATCGCACCAGATGCTATCGCCATGACACAAAGTGCAGCTGAAATTTCACTCGTAAAGCCAAGTGTTTGCATAAGTGAGTTATCAGCACTAAATGCACCCATGATAGATGCTGTTGTGATGATTGCCACAGTTGAGCTTCCTTGAGCGGTTTTTAACACGGCTGAGATGATGAATGGGAAGAAAATTCCTATCGCTTTTATAGTAGAGGCATTTTCTTTTATGAAATTTACAAAGCCAGCCTCCGTGATAACGTTACCCAAAACACCGCCAGCTGCGGTGATGAAAAGTATAGGACCAGCGATCTTTAAAGACTCATTCGTGATATGGTCAAATTCTTTTATCTTTTTAGACTCGGCCAGTAAAAATACACAAAAGATCACACCAATAGCAAGAGCAATAATAGGGTTGCCTAAAAATAAAAGTACTTTTGGTAAAAAAGAAGCCTTATCAAGCATACCTTGTTTTGCTAGTACATCAACGATCGAGCCGATTGCCATAAAAATAATAGGCATGATAATAGGAGCAAGGCTCAAAAATCCGCTAGGTAGTGTGCCAAATTTCTTTAAAAGCTCTTCGTAGGTAGCTATGATGGTAGCGTCAGCATCTTTGTCGCTTATTGTTACGCTTTTGCCAATACTCTTTGAAAAGAAATAGACAGCTAGTAAAACTGGGATAGAAACAACTGTTCCCATGATGATAACAAGGAGTAAATTTCCGCCAAGACCAAGTGTGCCGGCTGCTGCTATTGGACCAGGGGTTGGCGGGATAAAGACGTGAGATGCGTATAGACCGCCACTAAGTGCGACTGACATCGCGACTGGGCTTGCTGAAATTTTCTTATAAAGTGCCTCGCGAATAGAGTTTAAAACGACAAATCCACTATCGCAAAATACCGGAATGCCGACAACCCAGCCCATGATGAGCATAGCAAGCTCTGGACGCTTTTGTCCGACTAGCTTTACAACCATATCCGCTAGCTTTAAAGCAGCTCCGGTTTTTTCAAGCACGGTGCCGATGATCGTTCCAAAGATAATAACGATACCGATGCTCTTAAATGTGCCACTAAAGCCGACACCTATCATCGCTGGGATCTTGGACAGATCAATGCCTGCGACGATCGCAAGAACCAAAGAAATGCTCATAAGTGCCAAGAATGGATGCACTTTTAGCTTAGAGATCATAACGATCATAAGTATGATGGCTACAACAAAACAGACAATTAGTGAGATTCCGCTCATAAAAACTCCTTTGCTCTGAGATTTTGCTTAAGATTTTAGCAAAATTTGCTTGTATTTTTTCTAATATTTTTAAGTTTTTTGATTAATTAAATTTTTTTGACATATTTGAGTAAATTTATGATTATTTGCCTAAATTTAGCCATTTTATAAGTTTAAAATTTTTAGCTTATTTTAAAACAACAAAACCAAGACCAAATTTATCAGTATGCCTATTATAATCAATCAAACTCTCACCATATCCCGTAAAATACTGCAAATAGCCATAAACTCCGGTTGAGAAGATAGGAAACATATATGAAATTTCAGCAGCACCTTTATTTGTTTTATCAAAATGTAAGTTATTTCTTAGCATTAGGCTAAAAATGTGTTCATTAAGGTTGTAGCTAAGTCTTACATCGCCGTGCCCGATGTATTTTAATATATCTTTATTATCACCCTTATTGCCTACTATTATCCAAGCTCTTGGCGAAATGCTAAGCTTGCCAAAAACAAAATCACTTTGCAAATAAGCTCTATTCCAGCTTCTTGAATTGCTACCATCTCGTCCATTTGACTCATGCAAAAGTCCAAATTTTAGGTTTTTTACACCTATTTGCTCCAAATATTTTGGCGAAGCAAAATTTAGAAAAATTTCTGGCTGATAGTTCGTCTCACGAAACGGGGCTGAAGTTCTTGTTATCTGCCACCAAGATGTCTGCGTGTAGGCTGCCACAAGGCTCTCTCTAAGCCCAAATAGGTCATAAAATAGCGGCTTTGCAAGGCTTATTTGAAACTTAGTTTCAACGCTCTTTCGCTCATCGTTTGGCACATTTTTGGCATAAGTTACTGGCAAAAGGTAGTTAAATTTATAAAGCTCGATACCAAGTGCATTTTGTAAATTTTTACCACTTTTATCTTCCCTTAAAAGATCGGCTTGCTTTAGCTTCGCCTCTCTTGGCGCTGGCTCACTTGCTTGTACATTTTGTATCGCTTCTTGCTCGTTTAAAGAGCCTTTGGCTAGCTCTTTATAAATTTGCATCGCAGCCTTTATGTCGCCACTTTGCTCCAGCTCTTGTGCCCTTTTAAAATCATCTAACCCACTTGCCATCAAAAAACTAAGACTAAGGCTTAAAAATAATAAAATTTTACTCATCATCTATCTTCTTTTCTTGGATTTTCTTTGCCATTTCGTATTCGTCAGGGAAATTTACGTTAAAAAACTGATCACTATCTTTAAAATTTACTACTTTGCATTTACAGATTTTTCTCAAAAGTCCGATTTTATGCTCATTTTTTAAATAAAACTCATGAGCCAAAGTGGCAAGCCCTGGGCTAAAAAAACCACAAAGCGAGTGAATGTGCTCATTATCACTAGCCACAACCATGTCAAATTCATCTTTAAATTTAGCAAGCTCCTCTAAGCTTTTAAGATCAAAAAATGGCATATCGGCTGGTATCACAAAAACACTATGATCAAAATTTTTAAGAATGGAGTAAAGTGCGAGCATTGGCGAATAGTTATTGCTATTTTCATCTTTTATAAGCTTTAGTGGCGGGCTAAATTTCTCAAATTTTGAGCTCACATAAACTTCGTCAAAAACTTTGCTAAATTTCGCAACCTCATAATGAGTAAGCGTCTTAAAACCACCAAATGGCAAAAGTGTCTTATCTTGCCCCATACGCGAGCTTTTGCCACCTGCTAAAATCACGCAAGTTTGCATCTTTTCCCTTAAGAAAGTTATGAGGCTAAATTTAGCTAAAAACGGCTTTGATCTACCAAAAATATGTGATAAAAACTTATTTTTGTTTATGCTACTTGTGAAATTTTAAGCCTGCTTTGCCTTTTTCATTGTTAAAAATTCTTCGTAGCGATGATCTATGATAGCTTTGATCAAGGCATAGTTTTCTTGTGAGTCTTTTATATAAAAATAGGCGTTATCAAAGTATTTTTCACCAAATTTTTTCGAAACAAAATCCGTATAATCCTGCAAATACCAACCATACATTTTGGCAAATTTTGTCCGATCGGTCGTATAGTAAGCTTTTGCAAAGGCTTTACCAACAGTATTTAGCTCCGCACTTCCAAGTACGCCGTCCATAGCGTCAAAAAGATACTGACGATAGTTAAAATTTTCATCCATCTGTGCTATATCGTCCGCAAAATCTGCTGCAAATTCCTTTGAATAAAATTTGTGTTCCATGCACCAGCGAAAGAAAAATGCAATGTGTGTCGCACCGTTTTCATGCGGTATATCAGTCGGCGCATCTTTCGCACCCCAATGCCATTTTGCTTTGTCATATACTATATCTGGCATTTTTATCCTTTTAAAATGCTCAATTTTACTAAAACCATCTTAATCGCAGTAAAAATCATGGCTACTTTATCCATTTGCTTGCTATGATTAAAAAAGACATAATGGCGCTTTTATTCAAGGAGAAGCAATGAGCGAAAAAAATCTACAAATTTTAGGCTGGATCGGCACATGCCTATCAGTTGTTATGTACTTTTCATACATCCCACAAATAATGGGCAACCTTGACGGCAACAAGACGCCTTTTATACAGCCACTGGCAGCCGCACTAAACTGCACAATCTGGACAAGTTACGGACTATTAAAAGCTAAAAAAAGACTATCCACTTTCTGCCGCAAACTTCCCAGGTATAATCTTTGGTCTTTTGGCTACAATAACAGCGTTTTAATGCGCTGATTTAGTTGTTATGGCTAGCACTGCAATAAAAAAGTTATTTGCGTCGCCACAACAGCTAATCTATTATAGTGTTTGCGCTATTTTAGTCAATTTTTCTTTGATTATATTACCTTTTGAATTCAGCAAAAAGGCTATTTTTGTTAGTTCATCTATTATCTCTTTTATACTTTTATCATCATCGCTTGAAGTTCTAAATCTTGTTGCAGTAAGTGGAATAAATTCTTGATATGTAGACATAAAATCCTTATAGTCCTCTTGGAGTTCTGGCGCGTAAAAACTGATAATTGAGTGTAATTTACCAATTTCAAATTTTGGATTTTCTATATTTAAATTTGGATTTATTAATAAAGCTACTTTGTAATGTATTCCCCCTAAAATATCCCCTACTATAATAAACGCTTCCTCTAGCTTTTGTCGCCTGAGTTTATTTTTCTCTTTTTTTGTGTTTAGATTAGCATACACCCATTGCGCAAACATTGTTAGGACTGCACCAAGTACAATTTTCAATGAATCAGATATCAAACTATCCATATTATTTTTTATAAGTCTCTTGGATCGGCAATTTTACCTGCTATGGCTGAGGCCGCTACAACTGCTGAGTTGGCTAGATAAATTTCACTCGTTCTATCGCCCATACGTCCGACGAAATTTCTATTTGTCGTCGAGATGCAGCGCTCATTTGCACCTAAAATTCCCATATATCCGCCAAGACAAGCGCCACAAGTTGGATTACTCACAACCGCTCCTGCATCAATGAAAATATCGATTAAACCTTCTTTTTCGGCAGCTCTTGCGATCTTTTGCGTCGCTGGAGTGATGATGAGCCTTGTCTTGCGAGCTACTTTTTTGCCTTTTAAAATTTGTGCTGCGATACGAAGGTCGCTTAGACGACCATTTGTGCATGAGCCGATAAATGCTTGATCAATAGCTAGATTGTCGCGAACTGCTTGTCTTACGCTCTTGCCGTTGCTTGGCAAAAATGGATATGCGATGACTGGATCAAGGTTTGTGACATCGATCTCTAAAATTTTGTCGTATTTTGCACCCTCGTCTGAGTAGAAGAATTTTGGTTTATCACGCAAATTTTTATCTTTTAAAAACTCTTTTGTGATCTCGTCAACCGCGATGATACCGCTTTTACCACCAGCTTCGATCGCCATGTTACACATAGAAAATCTATCATCCATGCTAAGGCCCTCTATCACCTCGCCGCAAAACTCAAGCGACTTATAAAGTGCGCCGTCAACGCCTATTTGACGGATGATCTCAAGGATGAGATCCTTGCCGTAGACGTGCTTATCAAGCTTACCTTTAAACACGACCTTGATGCTCTCAGGCACTTTAAACCAGTTTTTGCCAGTGATCATCGCATAAGCTAGGTCGGTGCTGCCCATGCCAGTACTAAACGCTCCAAGAGCGCCGTGTGTACAGGTATGGCTGTCTGCACCGATGATGACGTCGCCCGGGATGACTAGCCCTTTTTCAGGCAAAAGTGCGTGCTCGATGCCCATATCTTTTTCATCAAAATAGTTTTTAAGATCGTGTTTGTAGGCAAATTCGCGTGAAATTTTAGCTTGATTGGCGCTTAGGATATCTTTTGTTGGGATGTAGTGATCCATAACGATGGCAAAGCCGTCTGGGTTGGCTAGCTTTTTAGCGCCGCTTCGCTCAAACTGCTTGATCGAAATAGGTGTCGTGATATCGTTGCCTATGATCATATCGATCTTACTTTCGATGATCTCTCCTGCGCTTACCTCTTTGCCAACGTGATCTGAAAATATTTTCTCGGTGATAGTTTGTTTCATAAATTTCCTTTAAATTTTTGAGGCGATTTTAACGAAAATTGCTAAATTTAAAGAAAATTTACTAAGCCAAAAGGCCTAGTAAATTTAGAATTTAACGCTAGCTGTTAGCATAAACTGACGAGCATAGCCTGGTTGTATCGGTATGATATTAGCATCCGTACCAGTAGATGAGGATGTATAATAAAGCTTGTCGGTCAAGTTTTTGACGTTAAACGAGAAATTCGTCTCGTAGCCCGCGATCTTGGTATCGTAGCTGATGAAAGCATCGTAAACAACCGCACTATCCATCTTGAATGCCGTTCCTGCTGGTACTGCAGGTAAATTTGTCCTCATATAGTATGTATACCACGAGCCAAAATATCTAGCTCCACCGCCGATCCTTAGACCTTTTGCGCCTAGGTGGCTAAAGTCGTAGTTAGCAAACAAGCTGGCTTGGTGCTTTGGCGTAGCTTCTAGCGGTTTGCCCACTAGCACGGCAAACGCTCCGCTATCCTTTCGCACCTCAGTTTTTGTGAATGCGTAGCTAGCGCCCACGCTTAGTCCTTGCGTCACGCGGCCGTTAAAGTCAAACTCAAATCCTCTAGAGCGCGCCTCGCCCACTGGCGTACTCACGCCACTTACGGTACGCATGATGTTTTTCTTATTGATATTAAAAACCGCCGCACTAGCCGTTATGCTATCGTTTTGAAATTTAGTTCCAAGCTCGATGCTTTTGCCCTCTTCAGGTTTTATATCGCCGATATCGCCTTTCATAGCTATTTGCGGATTGAAACTTTGTGCGTAGTTGGTATAGACCGACCACTGAGGCGTTAGTAGATATAAAAGCCCAGTTTGCCACGTAAATTTGCCATCTTGCTGATCTGTGCTATTTGGCCCACTAGTTGTGCTGCGAGCTACTTGGTCGTAGTATTCATACCTAGTTCCTAAAGAGTAGATTAAGTTTTCAGTTAAATTTATGCTATCTTGTGCGTAAAATCCGATAGTTTTTAGCTTTTGATACTGAATGCTTGACTCCCTGGCAGTTGGTAGTCCTACTCTTCCATAGATAGGATGATATATGTTGATGCTTAAGTGGTTACCCGTATCTTTTAGGCCACCTGGTCTATAGCGGTAGTACTCCTTTGCGTCGATGCCAAAGAGTAAGTTATGCTCTATCTCGCCAGTTTTAACGTAGCCGTTTAAATTTAGTGATCCAGCATGCGTGCGGTGGATAAATCCGTCATACGCCTCGTTTCGTCTAGCCGCAACGCCCGTGTTTAAATTTACGTTCATTAGCCTGATATGACCGTATTCGTGCTTTGAGCGAGAAAACGCGTAAGCGCCCTTTAGTAGCCAGTTTTCACCGAGATTTTTCTCGAAATTTATATCTAACGTGTCAAGCTTTGTTTTTAGTTTATTAAATGGCTCATCAAGGCGTCTTTTCTTATCTATCGGCAGTAGCTTGCCAGTGCTTGGAATGAGATACATACCGCGATCGATCGGATCGGTCGAGCGTGTGTGCGCATAGGCCAAATTTATGCGGTAGTCGTCGCCTTTATACGAAAGTGATGGCGCAAAGAGGACGTTTTTATATTCGCCAAACTCTCTCCAGTAGTCCTTTTGCATAGTATCAAATATAAATCTATATGCAAACCCGCTCTCCGCAATAGGTCCTGTGGTGTCAAAGCCTGTATTCCAATAGTTGCGGTTGCCGATACCAGCCCAAATTTCGTTTGAGAAGTCGTATTTTGGCTTTTTAGTGACCATATTTATGATGCCGCCGGGCTCTTGCGCACCGTAGAGCAAACTAGCCGGACCTTTTAGCACTTCGACGCTTTCTACGGTTTTGTTAAAGCTATGCATGACGCTAGCGGGCACGCCGTTTCGCATGATCGAGCCGTCGCGTCCGCCGCCAAATCCTCTTTTTATGATCGAGTCAAAGATGCCGCCCGTGGTGTTTCCGTAGCTAACGCCGCTCACGTTTTGAAGGCTTTCGGCTAGAGTTTCGGGTTTTTTATCCTTTAGCTGTTGTTGCGTCACGACGTTTACCGTCTGCGGGATCTCAAGAATTGGCGTATTTGTCTTGCCCACCTCACTCGTTGTGGCCCTGTAACCATCGTCTGCACTATCTTCTACACTGATCCCATCTAAGCTTACATCAGTAGCATTTAAAGCAGAAATAGCAAAACAAAGCACCGCACTAATGCGAAATTTATTCATTTATCATCCCTTAAAAAATTTTTAATATTATAAAAATAGTTATCATTATATAAAAATATATTTTAAATTTTTGTGAAAAGAATTTACGAAAAATTTATATTTTAATAACATTACAAATAAAACATTTGAAAAAATTAAACATGGATCAGAAAACAGATTTTTACTATTCTTTTCATAGCTAGCGATAAAGCTTTTATTAAAACATTTTTGCAACATTTCTGATATAATCCCCACATGAAGTACGTACATTTAGTTCAAATAGCAAGTTATTTATCAAATTTTACAAAGATAAACCAAGCAAAACGCATTAATGATATGGCTATTTTGATCGAATTTAATGGCGAGAAGATCATCTTTGATCTAAACAAATCAAACTCCGCTATCTACAAAGATGACGAGCTAAAAGAAGCAAAAATTTATCAAGCACCTTTTGATAATGTGCTAAAAAAGCGCTTTAATGCCTCGCATATAAAAAGCGTTGAGTGCTTGAAAGATAATAGAATTTTAAAATTTATCTGCACGCAAAGCGGCTCATATAAAAGTGAAAATTTTGTGCTTTATCTTGAATTTACTGGGCGCTTTACAAATGCCGTAATAACCGATGAAAACAACGTAATAATCGAGGCACTAAGGCACATCGATAATAGCTATCGCAAAATAGAAACTGGCGAAGTTTTAAGAGAGCTTCCAGCAATTGCTATCAAAGAAAAATCGTGCGAGCCCATAACTGACTTTGAGGTGTTTTTTAAGAGCGAAGCGGTCAGAGTAAATGAGTCCAGGATGGCCGCGCTAAAAGAGGCAAAGCTCGCAAGCGTGCAAAAAAAGATAGATGGCATGAGTGAAATTTTAAACTCGCTTGAAGACAAAGATGAGCTGATAAAAAAGAGCAAGGAATGTGCAAACTATGGCACGCTTTTGCTTGCAAATTTGGGAAATTTTAAGGGCTATGAGAGAGAAATTTGCCTAAAAGATTTTGATGGCAACGAGATAAAACTAACTCTTGGCGATACACCAAAAAATAGCGCAAATGAGTTTTACACAAGGTCAAAAAAATTTCGTGCAAAAGCCATTGGTGTAGATATAGAAAAGAGAAATTTAAAAGAAAAAATCAAGTTTTTTGAAGGATTAAAATCTCTTTTAAAAGAAGCGAGTAGTCTTTATGAGCTTGAAATTTTAAGCCCAAAAAACAAGGCAAAACAAAGGGAACGCCACGTAAAAGATGTGAGTGAAAATGCTGAAATTTTTTACGTTAGAGAATTTAAAATACTAGTTGGTAGAAATGAAAAAGGCAATATAAATTTGCTTGACCTTGCCAAAAAAGACGACATATGGTTACATCTAAAGGATAGCCCAAGTGCCCATGTCATCATTAAGACAAACAAGAGTAGGGTGCCTGAAGATGTGCTAGAAATGGCAGCTAAATTCTGCGTGGAATTTAGTGTAAAGGGAGCTGGCAGGTACGAGGTAGACTATACTAAGCGTGAAAATTTAAAACGTGAAAATGGCGCAAATGTCACTTATACGAACTATAAAACTATCATCATAAATAAAGGCTAAAAAATGGCTGTAACACCTTTAGGAAATAGTAACTTTATAAACCAAAATGCCCCAGTAGTATCGCAAGTGCATGCAAATCAACAAGCTAGATTTGATATGCAATCTTTGATGGCAGCTGAGCTTGCCTCGCAACAAAGTGAAGAGATCAAAGAGGTGCGTCCGATGGAGGAGTCTTATAAAATAGACCCTGAAAAGGAACATGAACGCCAAAAAAATGAAGAAGAGGCAAGTGAGTTTGAGAGCGAAAAACAAAATTCAAGAGATAGTGACGAAGAAAATTTGGACGATATAGCAGATAATGAGGAAATAGTGCCTAGCGAACATCATATGCTTGACATAACTATTTGATACTTAAAATGCCCCAGTCCCACAAATGCTACATCTTAGGTCAGTGATACCCTCCCCAATACCTAACCCTCCTTCAAATTTTTAACGCAGTAAATGATAAAGAAAAACTTTTTAAGATCCACTCTGACTCACCTAAAGCCTGCCCACTTGGTAGCAAGATCGAGGGACTTTTAACTGGTCACTTCCTAAAAGCACAAGAAGCTTTAGAGGATAGTTTAAGAAGCATTACTTTACAAG
>NZ_NDYP01000013.1 GCF_002165775.1 Campylobacter concisus
ATTGTCTTACCTCTCCCGTTAAGTCATTAAGTGCTCTTGCTATTCCTCCGTTTACGCTTTTAACTACTCCAGCTTCTTTAGCCATCATGTTCTCCTTATTGTTTATAGTATTTGAAATTTTGAATGAATTATATAAATTTTAGAAGGGCTTGTCTATTGTACTGGGGTACAATGCGAAAAATTTGTATGGCTAGCTTTTATCGTAGCTCTAAAATTTAGCCCTTGTCTTTAAAATTCTTAGCATTAATTTTAGTAGAAATTTATTTTATTTAAAAAATTTAAAGACTTGCCAACAAAGCAAGTCTTTAAACATAATCTTATAAAGCCTTTATATCTCCACCGATAACTCTTAGCCCTCTACTATCAAATATCGCCTTTACGCCAGCTACTTCTATCACGACGCTTGATCCTTCTATCGTTACTTTTGTGCTACCTACTTGATGGATTATCTTATCTTTGGCATTTACCTCATAAGTCGTCTCTATATTGCTAAATTTTGAATCAGCAATCTCAGTGTGCTGGGCAGCTGTTTTTGTTGTGAAATTTGACTTAGCATTTATATCAATGTAGCTATTTGCCTGAAGCACAATATGCTCATTACTAAATTCATTTATGCCTTTTTGTGAATTTAGCTTATAGCCACCATCTACGTTCTGCTCTTTTGTGCCTTTTACCTCTTTCATCTCATCATTATGTATGGTCGTATTAAGATTTGATTTTACTTCCACAAATTTATCATGTCCTACAAATTCATGACTATCTTGACCTACTCTTGTATTGTTATCAACAGCTATGTTTAGCGTATTTGAGACACCAACTACTGTATCTTTTGAAAGTCCAACTGTTGTTAGATACTCGCCTCCGACATTTACATTTTTAGCAAGATCTATCGTCTGGATGTGAGCTTTTTTTACTCGTTCAGTATAACTTCCATGCACTTGTGAGTTTTTGTCATTTAGTATTGTTTGAGAAAAGTCATTATTTACAAGCTCGTCATAGTCCTTTTCTGCTTTTACATAAATTTGCTCTTTATTTTTTAAATTTGATAAAGTGATCTCGTTTATACCGGTCTCATTTGCACCAATTGTTTTTGAGCTAAGAGATGTTTGGTGATAGTTACTGTCTACATTTACAAGTGGCGTATTTGAAGCATTATATAGGCTACCACTTACTACTGGGTTGTCTATGTCATTTTGTAAAAACGAGATGATAACCTCATCGCCGATCCTTGGTATGGCAAAAAATCCTGAGCTATTGCTAGCAATAGGCGTTATCACTCTTAGATAAGCACTCTTGTGATAGCTTGCGTTGATGACATCGTCTTTATCGATTATCTCTTGCGTACTAAAAGCATTTAACCTCACCTTTACCCTGCCATAGCTATCAGTATGGATCGTGTTATTTTGGCTGTTTAGTCCATCTTGACCGACTACAAGACCTAGCGTGATGTCTGGTGCTTTTGGCTTTTGTTTGTAGCTTGGGACAAATTTCACACTACTTGGAATGATGCTTATCTCATTTGTGTATGAGCTTATAAATTTTTTATCTTTAAACGGGACATTATCGCCTAAATTTAAGGTATTTTCTAAAACGCTCTCATCAATATAAGTATGCTTTAAAGCTATTATTTTAAACTCATATTCACCCTTGCTAGCGTCAATAGCTACCGAGATATTGTCATTTAAATTTAGCGCAAATACATTTGAGCTAGCGGTAAATTCTTTTAAAAGCATATCGCTTCTTAGTTTTTTAAGATATGTGCTAACTTCAAGCAAGCTAGTATCACTAAATGAATACTCGTCCAAATTTATATGCTTATCATAGATATTTACCTGCTCGTCAAATATCTTTTCATTTTTACTCTCTAACACATTTGGATAAGCTGTATTTTGAAAAGAGTGCGTAAAGCTATTTGCCTTTAGCGTCTCGCTCTTTGTTATTTTATTTATGTGTTCGGTTGCTAGATTATTATTCAAATTTATATTAAAACTTACTTTTCTAGCTTCCTTGCCGTTACTTATGTCACTTGAAGTAAAATTTTCATTTTGATTGCTATAAGCTAGTATAAATGTATCATGAAAATAAATTTTTTCATTGTCTTCATAAAAATATATACCACTATCATGACAAATCCTTGTTATGAAAGCTAGGTCACTCTCATTGTACTGGGCTATAAATTCTCTCTTGTTGTAGTTATTTTTGATATTTGAGAAGTCTAGCTCTTTGGTTAGTCTTTGTTTATTAAAAGCCAAAATATCTTTTACTACTTCTAAAATGCTCTGGTCTGTATAAATTCTGTTTGCTCTATTTATGCTTAGTCTATATAGTGGTGAAGTTAGCTTGAATTTAAAGAAGTATTTTTTATCTATATTTGTACTAGTCTCATCATCTACTCCAAGATACTCTACATCGCTTACTATTCCACTAAAGTGCATATCGTTTGAGCTACCATCTGGGACGATATTTTTATTTGTTGAAGACGGCCTTTTTATGCTTAGCTTTATACTTTTATCAAGATATTTATATATGCTTGAGTAGCTTTTATCGTTATTGTAGATGGTGTCTAAATTTTCATAAAGCGGGTTTTTCACCAAATTTATATAGGCAAAGCACTCTATGCTAAATATACTTTCTAAATTTTCATAAATATCTGCACGTGTAACGATAAATTTATCGTTTGACTCGTTTGCTATATGAAGAGTCGAGAAGGTATCGTTAGATACGCCGTAGTCCACAAAGCCATCTGTTGCTACTGAGTTGCCAGATGCTAGCATGACAGGCTTAGTCAGTGATGATGTTGGTGATGTTAAATTTTTGTCCATTTGTTGCTCTTTCAATCTTTTTTCGTTTTCTTCTTCTTGTAATCTTTTTTCAAATTCTTTAATATCAGCATCATTTAATTTAATCGTAGGCTTTGACTCTTCCAGTATGCCAAGCCTTTTTGCCTCTTTATATTTTCTGAATTTAATTTCTGTTTGATCGTCTATGCCTCTTTTTACTCCTTCTCCAGCAGCATCAAAAATTTTGCCCATTAGCGGAGATTTAGGATAAACTCTTATAAAAGCATCTACATTGTCTTTTGCATTTTGTGAGGTAGTTTTTTCTTTAAAGTCTTTTAAATCAGTATTATCATTTTTTACTTCGAGTTTCTTCTTGCTTATATTAAATAAATCCATTACCTATTCCTGCCTTCTACTAGCTCATCAAATTCTTTTTCGTCATTTACAATTTTTAAAATAGATTTTAAAACGGCATAATCTTTTGGGTCTTGCCCATGATCTAATAGTTTTTTGATCAGTTTAAATTTCTCTTCTTTAAATTCCTTATATTTTGATGTTTTTATAAATTTAAGCAATTCTTTACTGGCTCTTTTATTCTCTATTGGAACTCCATTGCTATTAAAAAAAAACGAAAAGTCAAGCCCTATTGATGTAGATAGCCAGCCATTTGGAGTAGCACCCTTGTCTAAAAGCATGTCAATAGTTCTAGTCTTGTTTGCATCGTAAGCAAATTCTAATAAATTCGATCTAGCCATTAAATTATTTAATTTTACGCTAGCATTAGCATCACAACCCAGTTTGTCTATATAATATTCTATGTATTTAGCGGTATTTTCATCAGTTATTTTTTTATCAAAAATAACCCCAAACATATCCGTGCAATTTGCTTCGTGTGAATACAAAGATGTTATGAGAAATATGATTATTGCCAATTGCTTCATTGTGCTAATTCCTTTTGAGTTCTATTCTTTAATAAATAATCTAAAACCTCTTCATCATTTACAAGCGTTAATACTTTCTGTAAAAGGATATAGCCTTTTGGATCTTGCCCATGTTCTAGGAGTTTTTTGATTAGCTTAAATTTCTCTTCTTTAAATTCTTTATATTTTTGAGTTTTTATAAATTCTAATAGCTCAGGGCTTGGTGACTGTCCTTCTAGCTTGACACCATTTTCTTCGAAAAAAAGCAAAAAGTCTAATCCTATTGAACCAGCCAACCATACATTAGGTACTGCACCTTTTTCTAAAATCTTGTCAATACTTTTAGGCTTATTTGCGCTATATGCAAATTCTAATAAACTAGCTTTCATTGTGAAATTCGGTAAATTTATACTAGCATTAGCATCGCATCCGAGATCATCTATGTAGTATTTTATATACTTAGCCGTTTCAGCGTCACTTAAATTTTTATTAAAAATGAGCCCAAACATATCCGTACAATTTGCTTCGTGTGAATATAAAGATGTTATGAGAAATATGATTATAACTAGGTATTTCATATCGCATTTCACATATCATGTTAATTTAAAAGATAAAGATAAAAAGGGCTCATCTGTGTCCTTCTAGCTAGAAGATGATTTTATTAACCCTAGGGGTAAACCCTAGGTTGGTTTTAAGCTTTTTTAGTAGCTTCTCTCCAGTCGTCGCTTCCGCTTGTGCCTGCAGCTACGTGTTCCCAAACTATCTTTCTATAGTTCATTGAAACTTTGAAAAGCTCTGTTTTATCACTGTTTAGCTTGTCTTGAGCATTTGGACTTACTAGAGTAATATCTGTTATAGTTGCATCTTCTAGTTTTGTAGTAAAGAAATGCTCTGCACCACCACTAGTTGATGTTCTATACCAATAGATCTCAACCTCTGGAAGTCTTTCACCTTGTGTTAAAGCATTGTAAAGAAGTGGAACAGCTTTATTTAGTGATGTAGTAAAACTAAATGGCTTATGAACTCTTTGACCTGATGGTTGGCCACTTTGTGGATCAGTTGGAACTGTTACTATATGAGAAACCTCTTGAGCCATGATCTCATCTTCGTGACCTGACTGATAGCGATTACCTATACTAGCTTCTGTTGAAGCACCGCTTGAAATAAGTCCTTGTGTAGAACCTTTCACTTTAATATACACTGGTTGTGACATATTTACTCCTATTAAAAAGTTTGGATTATTCTATCTTTTATTTACTTTCTGTTTTATTAAAAACATTACTTTTTTAACATATAGCTTTGAAGAGCTTTATGCAATAGATAATTAAACGCTTCCTTATCTTCCTTGGTACTTTTTAGCACAGCTCCTGAAAGATATTTAAAAAATGAGTTATTCTCGACTATATCATACATTTGGCTATATAGCTCTTTGCATATAAGTTTAACCAAAACAGTATTTATTAGTTCTGTCGAGTCACTAAGAGGAAGAGTTTTCATGATTGTTTCCATATCTTTTGTATTTAAAGTCCTAGTCTGCTCACTTATAGGGCTCATATTTGGTTGCAATTTTATACTCTCAACTATCTTTGTCAAAAGCTCATCCATGCTTTTTGCAGTAAGCATATTTTGATTATTTACATTTTCTTCTTCATCAAAATTTTGAGCTATCTCATTTAAATTTAAAACTGCATCGTGTGCATTTTCATTTAAAGTGATATCTTTTTTATCATTTATTAATGAGTTTATCTTTGGTTCTTCTTTAAAATCAACATTTGAAATTTTACCAACTGGCTCAAAACGTTTATCATCAAGTTTGTCAAAATTTTTCGTATTTTCTATTATCTTATGGGCTTTTCCTATATATTCATCAATCCTAGAAGGGTCTATAAATATAAATTTTAACTCCCCTATCCTAAAGACATCGCCAAAATTTATAACACTCTCATAGTCATCTGGAAGCTTTGAATATGAATCACTATAAAAAATTTCACAATCTTTATAGCCACAAATTGTGAAAACCCCCTCTTCAAATCCAACATGAGCGTGTTTTGGTGCGATTGAATCGCTCATATCATTACAAGAAAATTTTGTAATGTCTAGTGAGCCTATATCACCACCATTTTCATCAAAAATGATAAATTGAGCTGAAAAGCTTGACGCTTTATCGTAATTTTGTATAACTGCTGCTATTTGTTGCATATTTCTTCCTTAATAAAGCATCTTCTTTGGTAAATTTATCGTTGGTATGATATCCATAAGCTCTAAAAGCTCTCCTCCATTTGGTGTTACTTCAAAGCCAAAATACGAATCTCTTCTACCATCAAAATTAAGCGTACTAACGCCAACACTACTAAAATTTGAAGCTTTTAATATCTTATACCAGCCCCATTCTCCATCAAAGCTTAGCTCTTTTCTCTCGCTTCCAGTACTTGAAACTGCATTGAATTTAAACTGCGTTGATATATCAAAATTTTTGCTTGAAACTATCAAATTTGAGGCAATTGTATGATCATAAGTCAAAGAGTTATTAGAATAACTAATATTTATATGGCTAAAATTTGCCGATAAGTCAACAGCT
This sequence comes from Campylobacter concisus, assembly GCF_002165775.1. Classification (NCBI taxonomy): domain Bacteria; kingdom Pseudomonadati; phylum Campylobacterota; class Epsilonproteobacteria; order Campylobacterales; family Campylobacteraceae; genus Campylobacter; species Campylobacter concisus. The sequence goes on from NZ_NDYP01000013.1 coordinate 6,279, forward strand.
TTTAAATTATAATTTAATTTTAGCTCATCATTTGAATCAAGCATTAAATTTGAAATTCTGTCTATATAGGCAATATTTTTAAGAAAATCCCTACTAAATCTTAGCTCTTTTGCGTATTTTGGTCTTATTTTATAACCATCAGCTGTTTTACTTAAGATTTGTTTTAGATATCTATCATAAAAGCTATTCCAAGTTCCGTTTTTGCCAAAAAATCTTTTAAATTCTTCTATGCTAACAGCCTTTGGAGATTGTTCATTAAATGGATAAAATGGCTTGATAAGACTTTCAAAATCATCAAAAACATCATCTCTATATGCTGTTGATAAAAGCGCTGAAGCGCCATTTTCTACTTGTTTCCACGCAAGTGTCGATAACTTTTGATAATATTCATTTAACTCATCTGGAAGCTTCTTAGCATCATTATTCAAGACAACAAATGGGTCGTTTTCGTTTTTTATGCCATTTATTGCATAAACTATTTTATCATCGTTACTTTGAAGCATTTCGAAGTTATAGTCACTAACTTTTTTATAAACGCTTGTTACGTCATTACTTATAATATCTAGCAAGTCATTAGAATTTAACGCATGATAGTTAGTAAATTTAGCACTAAAATCACTGAAAACACGCTTTATCTCACTTGAAGCAAATCCTAGAGAATAGATATATTTTAGTAAATTCTCATCATTTAAATTTGTATTTTGATTAGTTAATTTTATTAAAGAATTTAAAGGATTTTCTCTCTTTGACAAGATGTCGAGCTCTTCTATGACCTCTTTTTTTGTGCTAAATTCATTTGGCTCTATTTCTCTTAAAATTTGACTCCATTTATCAGCATAATTTTGTAAATAAAGCTCTATTACAGCAATGCTTAGCTCCTTCTTATCACTTGAACTAATATCTTTTAAAGAAGAATTTGTCTCCATTAACCAAGATTCTATTCCAGCTGTTTGATCTATGTTTGAGCTAAGCTTTGACAAGAAATCTCTTAAATTTTCTTTTGTATAAATTTTATTAAATGGCTTAAATGCTTCTTTTTCTTGGACTACTGTGTATAAATTTTCAACATCTTTTTTAATATCGTAAAAAGATTTATCGTCCTTGAATGATATGAACTCAAGTATATAGTAGAGCCTTTGTGCTCTTTGGACAGGTGATAGCCTCGTATTTGCTATACTTTGAGCAACTGTATCTGCGGTTATATTTAAATTTTCTGCCTTTAAGATAGCCTCAATATGAGATAAAAATTCATCTTTTGCAACGCCATATTTTTCAAATTTATCCCAGTTTGTGCTAATCCAAATTTTAAATAAATCCACATTTGTATAGTCTTTGTCAAAGAGCGAATCATACATATAAAATGCTTTTATTAGCTTATCTGGATCAATTTCATTTTTTAGTATATTTTCCATTTCAGTTAAAACTGTATTTTTAAAAAAATCAGCATTTAAATCATAGTAAAGTGCTTTAACTGGAGTGAAGCCTTTATACGAAGTATCTAGTGTTATATACTCAAATTTAGTATCGCCGCTAAATATTCTTGGATAGTCATTTAGACTTTGTTTTAGTAAATTTAGAAGCTCAATCTTTTGTGTTGGAGAGAGATCCTTGTATTTTTTACCATCAAGGTATGAAGAAATTTTATTTGCATTATTTATAGCATTTTGCTCTTTTATGTTTTTGGTGTCTAGAATAAAACTAGAACCCAAATATACTCCGGCACAAAGTATGGCTACTAAAACAAAATTTGCAAATTTTGTAAATCTATTTTGAGCACCAAATTTATTTAAGTTGGCTTTAAAAGCTATCTCTTTTAAAAATGATTTTACAAAATAGCTTTGTTTACTATAGTTATTTACTGCTCTTAAAAGTGGTTTTTTGATGTTATATCTATCGCAAATAGTGTTTGTAAGGTAGTTTATAGGTATATTTTCTTGATAAGCACTGACGAAATAAATTCCATTTATGGTTGAGCTATTTTTAAGTGCATTTTGAGAGCTTAGTTTTGTTACAAAATCTTTCACTAAAGCAAAAAAATTATCAAGTTGTTTTAAAAAGAGATATGAACGTTTTTTATCTTCCAATAAATGCGAAATCGAGTTCTTACTCATGAGATGTTTAAATAGTGACTCGCTTAGTCTTTTTAGCTCAGTTTCTAGTGATTGTTTTGAGAAATTTGGATCTAAGTTTATTCCTAAAGCTTTATTTGCCACATCTTCATTGAAAAGCCTGAAATAATCTCCCATACCATCTATTAAGTCAAGTTTGCTAAAAACAATATAAATAGGGAATTTAATGTTTAGATGTTTCTCACAGTCATTAACCCTTTTTATCATATATCTAATTAATTCATCAAAATATTCTTGAGTGCCTTCGAGGAATTTTTTAGTGTCTATGATTAAAACCGCGCCACTTAATCTAGCGTTAAAATCATTTCGTTTTAAAAAGTGCAAAAATTCACTCCAGATACTTTTTTTAAGCAAGTAATCCCTATTTTTATCCACATCATCCTCAGGAAGCTCTTCAGTAGCTGTTGGCTGATACAAGCTCTCTTGTGCAAAATGTATACCCTCAGTATCTAAAAGCGCACCAAATTTTGAAATGTAAAGATTAAAGTTTGTTGTACTTTTGTGTATTTTTTTATAAGTATCTAAACTATCAGATAATGGAAATTCGATATTTGAGTAGTTTATAAATGCGCTCTTTCCAGCACCTTCATTACCCATTATCATTATTAAAGGTAATTTTTTAAAATTTATATCTTTTTTCCATGTTGTTTTGGCATCTTTCAAAGAAAGCATAAAATTTCTTTTTGCCTTACCAAAGCTATCCATAGACTCTTTTTTTATCTCTTTTAACTTATTATTTTTTTCATCTTTTTGAGATGCTAAATAGTGCATTAATGGTTTGATTAAAACAAAAAACAAAATAACTGCCCAAAATGCAATTAATATAGTGACTCTTGAACTTATACTAGCAAAGCTATATACATCGTTAAAAGCTATAAGTGGAGCGTAAAGCCAAAATAAGATGCTTAATGCAATAGAAGCTACCAAAATTGTACTGTGTTTAAATCTAAAAAAGACAAAAAATCTTCTTAGGTAATCGATAAATGCCATTGATGCACATCCTTTTACAAATAAATATATTTCTTTAATGTAATAATAACAAATATTTTAGATTTTATATCTAAAAATTTAAGAGCAAAGCCTAAATTTTATAAAATTTGACATATTTTTATTACTTTTAAGCCTTGCACCAAGGCCTATTTTACTATAACTTTCATCTATCCCAAGCTTTAATTGCATCTTTTGAGAATAGTTTATTTTTATGTATAAATCGGCAACAAATTCATTGTTTGTAAAAAAGATAAGAGTATCTTGAAGCTCTTTAAATTTTCTTCTTTTTGGAAAAAAATCAATAGCTTCTTCATAATCTATGCCATTTATATAAACTGCTATCTTAGTTTGTTTCTCAAAAAGCTTTTTACCAAGTATAAAATTTCTACCCAAAGTCCTATTTTTGATACCAAGCAAATTTAAATTTGAAGGCGCTATAAAAATTTGATTTGGTAAATTTTCCAGCAAAAATAGTTTATTTTTTAAATTAAAATGATGCTGCAAGGTAAACTCGATCTCTCTTTTAGGCCTTCTTTGGCTAATGATAAGCGGAGAAAATGGTAAGAATTTTTTTGCTAATTTTTTATCGTTTATGTTTAATATATCCAATAAAATCTTTGAAATTTTATCATCAAGCTCTTTTTCAAAGGATCTTGCATAATTTTTTAAACTAATGCTATCAAAGAAAAGCCAAAGCAAGTAATTGTCAAAAAAGTCAAAAAATTTCTCAAAATTATTATCGCTACTCTTTGAGATCTTTTCTAAAATATAGCTTGTAAGATGCGAGGCACTTCCCAAAAGACCCATAAAATTTACGACAATTTTTACTGCATCCTCTTTATTTAAGCTTTCAAGCTCATTAATCGGATAAGCAAAACTTGGGCTATTTTTTAAAAAAATATCTCTTCTATCGTGGTACTTTAGGCAGTTCTTTACTAACTTAAAAAAAGAAGCTTGATTTAGTTCTTTGTTCATATTAATTTTTTTGTACCACCTAAAAAGTCATAATTAAGCAAAATTTTACTCTTTATACACTTTATTTTAAGTTCACAAAATGAATTAATTGATGCAAATTTTGATAAAAATTTAGCCAAATTTATACCTAAAGCATAGACATTTCCAATACTCTCAAATTCACTTTCATCTATATAGAATATGCAGAGCAACCCTCTTTTCGCAAAGCCTTGATCAACTCTATAAATTTGCTTCGTTTTTATATCATAAAGCGATTTTGCAAATTTTTTAAAAAACTCATCATCTGGCACGCTAAAGGTATTAAGAAGTGCTAAAAAAGAATCCTTCTCTAGTATACTTTGATAGCTAAAAGATAATATGCTAACTAGTTTCCAAAGAAGATTTCCATCTATTTTTACTCGCTTTACGCTAGTTGGAATAGTTAAATTTTTAGTTGTTACACCTTGATGGGATAACACTCTATCTATCTCACCAAGCTTTAGATTGCAAGGCAAATCACCATTGCAACAAAGTGCATCTATGCTAATGGTTTGATCTTTAGAGTCACTTTTAAAAAAAGAAATTTCTTTATAAGAGTTTAGTTTTATATCTGTTTTATTGCTGACAAAATAATAATCTTTTGCTCGCTCATCATTTAAAAATTCGAATCTCTCAAAACTTTTATAGTTTTTTAATATCCTTTTTTCATTATTACTGCTATGGGCGACCACTTTATTGATTGAAACGATTTCATAAGCATCGATATTTGAGCGATCTAGAAAAATTCTATATTCGCTTCGCCTATTGTTATTCAAAATAGGCTCGGCGCTCATTGCAAATAAATTTATTGCAGGCGTAACAAAAAGAGAAAAATATTCTAGCCTTGGTACATATCCACTTGGCATATCTTTTGAAAATATGAATTTAATATTAAAGCTTTTTGCGGAAAAATTTTTAAGAAAGCTAAGCCCATTTAATCGCATAAAATTTAACTTTGAAGGAAAAAATGATAGCTCTTTTAAAAGCTCAAATGCTTCAAATCCAAACTCATCACTCTTTATCAAACGCTCATCAAACTCATCTAAACTAAGTTTATCAGGGCTTAACTTTATCTCTTGATCGCTATCTTCAAAACTTATTGTAATAAATTTCAAGTAATTTTTTAGCCACATTAAGAGCGTAGAAGAGAAGTAAACATTATCTCCAAGATATAAATTTAAAAAGTCTATATCGAGTTCTTTAGTGCTAAGCTCGTCCTTTGTAACGCTTATATTTAAATTTAGAAGATAATCACTCTTATTGTTTGACATAAAAGCTTTTGTTATCTTTAAGGGAAGCAAATTTATGTCAAAGATTGTTTGAAATTTGCACGTTATGCCATTGATCTGCTTTGACTCGACTATACTTCCTTTTGGTATAAATTCTTTTGTCCCAGAGAAGTCATCTCTTAAGGTAAATTCTTGCATACAAACTGATGGAAAAGGATTTGTATAGCTTGGCATTAATATATTTACTAAAGACTCAGCGATTAGTGGGATATTTTCATCTAGTTCTTGCCTGATCCTAGATGTTAAAATAGCCATATTTTCTATTATGCTCTCAACATCAGGATCTTTGCTTTTAGTATCTAAAAAGGGCGCTACTTTTGGAAAATTTTTAATAAAAAGGGCTCTTGTTTCATCAAGATATGCCATTTCTTTTTGAAAATAAGCTAGATTATTTTCATTATAATCCATTATAAAATCTCACAATATCTATTGTTTTTAAAAATAACTTTTAGCAAATACTCTTTGAAATTATCATTTTTATGCTTGTAATTTATATTAAAGATGATACGCCAAGGCTTTAGTGAGTCATCGTATCCGATAGATGTTACTTCTATTCTATTCTCATTTGAGGTGATTAGTTCATATATTGCCATACCAAGTTTATGACCAAGCTCATTTATTTCAACACCCATCGACCAAAGATCGATAATACTATCGTTTAATCGGCCGTAGTTACCAATTCTAGAGTTTAAGATAGTATCAATGTGATCTTTTATGTCGCTGTCTAGATCTTTAAAATATGGACGTAGTTTTGATTCGTCACTAAATTCATATAAAATTTTATCTATCAGCGACATAGCAAGCTTACTCTTTGTCTAGTTTTCCGACTAAAGAAAGCTCGAAATTTGCTCCCATAAATTTAAAGTGAGGTCTAGCCAAAAGCTCTATTTTATACCATCCAGGCTCGCCGGCTATATCGCTAACGATTACTTTTGCGCTTCTAAACGGTCTTCTACTTCTAACATCTGCTGGTGGATTTTCCTGATCTGAGATGTATTGTCTTAGCCATTCATTTAAGCCGCGCTCAACATCACTACGCTCTTTCCATGTACCTATCTCTTCTCTTTGAAGCACTTTTAGATAATGAGCCAAACGAGAGATCAAAAATACATAAGGTAGTTGAGTTCCGAGTCTGAAATTTGTCTCAGCAGCTTTACCTTCTGGAGTATTTGGGAAAATTTTAGGCTTTAACGCAGAGTTTGCTGAGAAAAATGCAGCGTTATTGCTATCTCTTCTTAAAGTAAGAGCGATAAATCCATTTTCTGAAAGTTCAAATTCTCTTCTATCTGTGATCAAAACTTCTGTCGGAATTTTTGTTTGAATGCTTCCATAATTTTCATAAGTATAAGTTGGAAGATCCTTTACAGCACCGCCACCTTTTGGCCCAATAATATTGCCGCACCATCTATAATCAGCAAAACTATCTGTAAGCCTTGTAGCAAACGCATAAGCTCCATTGCCCCAAAGCATATCATCGTGATTATTTACAGTTTCTCTATAATTAAAGCTCTTTATAGGGTTATCTTCTGGCACATAAGGAGATCTTGTAAGAAATCTATTTACCATACATCCTGTGTATTTTGCATCTTCATTTTCCCTAAAAGTTCTCCATCTTGTATATTGTGGGCCTTCTAGCATGCTTTTTAGATCTTTTATATTTTCAAGCTCACCAAAATTATCAAGTCCAAAAAATTTAGCAGAAAGAGATGTAAGAAGTGGTGAATGGCTCATTGCAGCAATTGATGACATTTTATTTAAAAAAGTCATATCTTGATTTGATTTATCTAGCTCATAATCGGCCACTATCGCACCAACTGGCTCACCACCAAATTGTCCATATTCAGCTGAATAAATTTGTTTATAAAGTGTACTTTGAGTTATATCTAGGTTGTTTTCAAAATCATCTAAAATTTCTTCTTTTGTAGCGTCTAAAAGATCAATTTTTACATTTTCATTAAAATTTGTTCTCTCGACCAAAAACCTAATTCCACGCCAAGTTGATTCTAGCTCTTGAAAAGATTTATTGTGTAAAATTTCATCCATTTGAGCAGATAAAAGGGTATCAATGTGAGCTATCATCTCATCAAGTGCGAGCTTGTTTATTTTATCTTCAGCATTATTTGTTGTGATTATATTTGAAATAAACTCAGCAACTCCTTGCTTTACAACGCTATAACTCTCGTCATCTTTTGAATATTTACTCCTTTGCATTATGCTTTCAATGATAGGAGTTTTAACTTTAGTTTCAGACATTTTTTATTCCTTATCTTGTTCGTCTTTAATCTCTAAAAGAAGTTGTTTTCTACTATCTTCATCTTTTATAGCTTCTAAAACCGCTTTTCTAAAATCAGGCATATTGCCCATAGGACCTTTTAATGCAACTAAAGCTTTTCTAAGCTGTAAAAGTTTTTTTAGCTCAGGAATTTGATTTATAATATTATCTGGATTAAAATCATGGATGCTTTCAAAATCAAGGTCAATATTTAAGTCTTCATTATTAGAATTTAGCTTGTTTTTTACAGAGAAATTTGTATGAATATCTAAGCTTTTCATAACCTGATCAAAATTTATTTTATTGATAGAAATCACTTCACGATCTTCAAGTGGAGTTTGGTTTTCACCAGTTAAATTTGCAACTACCATAAGTTTTAATGGAAGCTCTACATCAGCCTCTTGGTCATTTGTCTTAGTTTTATAAACTATATTTATGCGTTCTTTTGGTGGGATTAGATTATCTGCCATAGTAACATCCTTTTTTCATAAATGATTTAAGAATTATATTTAAATAAAATTAAAGGTGATTTAAAAAAACATATTTTATCACACAAATGTTTTTGCCTTTATATATATGTCTGATAAATAATCTTTAAGCTCGGTATTTTCTATAAAATTAACTATTTGTGCATAGGTAGCTTTTGCATTATTATTCATGCCTTGTGCAGTAAAAATTTTTGATAATTCAAGCATAAAATTAAGCTCGCTTTGAGCACTTGAAGCATGCTTACTTTTGTCTAGTTCTTTTATTAGATCTTCAAAGTTCATATCTTTTTTACTATCACCGCTGGAAGTAAATTCCAAAGAGTTACTTTTAATAAAAAATTTGCTTATATCTTCGCTAAAAAAAGCTTCCCCGCTTTGAAATTTGAGCTTTTTTATATCTGGAAATTTATCAATAAAATTTAAAACCATATCACAAACAAGATCGCTTTGCCTTGCAAGTCCAGCACTATTTAAAAACTCGCAAAATATCTTAATGCCTTCTATCCAAAATGGATTAAGTGCTAAATTTCTTATAAATTTTTCTAAATTATCAAGATTTAGTTCGTTACTTTTTTTTAAAAACATAATTAGATTTTCATCAGGATAACGTATCTGAGTTATTTGATCGCTACTTGATGGAAGCGCCTTTATTCTGCCCCACATTGCTTCAAAAATTAAAGCATAAGCATTAAAATTTTTAATATCACTCTTTAAAAGCATTAGTGATAAATTTATAAAATATTCTCTAAATTCTCTATCATTAAATATACTAATGTCATTGCCGCTAAACGAAACGCTTTGATGATAAAGTGGCTCAGTTTTAGTAATTACTTTTGGCTCTTTAGCTTTTAAAATTTCTTCTTTTTTTTCTTCTATATAAAGCGTATCAAAATGTGTGCCAAGCTCTTGCGAAAGCTCAGGCACAAGGTCATTAAACGCTTTTGCGTCAGCTTGATCCAAAGCTTTATCATTAGCTTGCGTAAAAAGCTCTATTGTTTGAGCTATTATCTTTTTTTTGGCAGGTAGTTGTTTTTCGTTTTTTGTAAGTGAATTTGGCTCTTTTTTTAAAATAGATAAAAAAAAGGCAAAGACTTTTATAAGTGTATTAAAAGCCTCTTTATCGTTTAAATTTATAGCAGAAATCGCTAAAAAATTTAAAAGCTTAGCATCAAGACTAAACTCACTTAACGCTTTTAAAGATGAGCTAAATACATAATCCCACTTTATGCTATCATGCATCAAAGTTTTATACTTTGACATTTCATCAGTTAAACTAATATAAAGCTCATTCTCTAAAAAATCTTCATTAAATTTATTACAAAAATTATCTTGCACTTACTTATTATCCATAAAATTCTCTATCTTATTATTTAGGATGCTATCGTTTCTGATATTGTTTTGATCCATAGAATATGTACTATATAAAAATGCAGCTGCAATCATGGCAATAGCTAGCAAAATGAAATAAAATTTTAAGCGCTTTAGTGAAAATACCTCAAGAAAGCTTTTCTTTGTCTGTTTTAAGTAACTCTTTTCAAATACATTTTCATCGGCCTTTATGAGCGGAGAAACGGCCGCAGCTATATTTTCACAAAGATAAGAAATTTTTTCATTGCAATCTTCTTGGGTTTCATATTTTCCTTTATAACCAAGCACCAAACAAGCATATATAAATTCTAAGAAATCTTTGTTTTTACCAACATTTTCAAACCACTTATCCATAATGCCAAAGAATTTATTTCCACCTAGATTTTCATTAAAAAATCTTGTTGTCAGGGTATTATTGGCCCAAAAGCTGTTCATAAAAATTTCATTTTTTAGTAAGCTCTCATCTATAAAAACACAAAGGCAATATCTAAGTCTAATGATATCGTCTTCCTCGTAAATGCCTAGATTTGATATCTTTGAAGTAGTGCTTAAGATATCATTTATCAATTTTTCACGTAAATTTGCCATTTCGCTTTGTGAAAAATTTTGTAATTTTGAAACCCTATTTGCCAAAAGAAGTAATGGTAACACATGATCTAGTGCAAGATTTGTGCCAAGACCCAAAAGATTTGTTTGACTTAAAACTGAGGTTTCATTTTGATTTTCGTTCATTTTTATCCTTATAATAAAGCCCACATTTTAATGTCAGCATTCGGTAAATTTGCTGTTATATAAACGCTAATCACATTTTGATTTGCAAAGCTTTTAAAAATTTCATCTTTTTTGTCTATCTTGTAATAGATATAATCGTTTAACTTTGGTAAAGTACTAGGAACAACAGAAATTTGCTCTACGTTTATACCTCTTAACTGTGAAGAAACTATGCCTTTTATATTTGATTGAGTATGGATTTTGCATTGCTCTTTGAAATTTTTAAGAAGATACTCATTTTTCGTATCACTGTGAATAGCAAAATAAATTTCTGAGTTTTCAATAATGCTTGGATTATCAAAAATACAGTCATAAAAGCCGTGATTGTTTTTAACAATTTGCGCCATTATATATTTTGGAGATAAGATATGTGAGAACAAAAGTCTTAGATTATTTATCAAAGGCACAAAAGTTTGAGTTAGATTATTGTGATCGTAGGCTATAAATTCGCTAAAACTATTATCGTGACTAAGTGCTAACAAATCAGCCTGAAAATCAACTAATTTTTCATACAAATACTCTGGGTGAAATTTATCTTTCTTTAACAAATAAGAGAATATTAAATGCCATTTTTTTAGCATATTTAGTGTTAAATATGTTGAAAAATCAAGTCTATTTTTAGCTTGATCAACACCTCCTAGCAACCCAAAATAACTCTCTTGATGTTGCTTTATAGCAAAGCTAAGCTCCTCTATAAAATTTGTTATGAAGGTGTTTTTACTGATGTCAATACAAGTTGGAATAAATTTTTCGTCAAGCGTTATTTGTTTATTTAGGTCTATATTTTTTATTTTACAAATTGGTATGCTAAGCTCGTAAGGCATCTTTGAGCCAAATACTCCAAGAGATGATCTTTGGCTTGCTAGGATTAGACTTTCTTTATCTTGTGTAAAGGCCGAAGATAGCTCAAAATCATCTTTATCATCTAGCTCATTTAATATATCATTGTTAGCTTCATCATGCACTCTTGAGCTAATAAGTGCTTGCTTGGCTGTAAATTTTAAATTTGGTAAATTATTTTGCAAGCTAATATCGACCAAGCCTGAGCTAATAGGTAGTTTTAACACTATAATGGCTGAGTTTAGTTCACTTGGGCTTATCTCAAGTGGCTCTGGTAATTCATCTTGATCTGGTGCGTTGAAAATCGTGCCATCTTGAGAGATACAAGAAATTTTAGTTAGCCCTATTTTGCCTTGAAGCAAAAGATCGCTTGAAATTTCTAAATTTAAAATACCGTATAAATTTGAAAAAGAAGAGATAGTTTTTAGGTTTAAATTTCTCTCAAAATATCTTTCTTGCTGCTCGAAATGAACCTTATCAACGTTCATTCCGTTATACCAAACGACTTTTAGCTTTTCAGACATTTTATTTGCTTGCTTGTATTTTAGAGCTACTAGCGTCTAAAACATTTACGCCATTTTTTGTTATTTCAAAAACTATATTTTTTTCTTTTATCTCTTTTGTAGCTTTATAAGCCTTGATATTTGTCTTGCTCTGATCGGCATAAAGTACCAAAATACCGACATACGGAACCTCGTCAGGATATACATTTGTAAAAGCATATCTATTTGTATTTGGCTGAATTTGTGTTTTTATAGAGTCAATCTTGTCATAGCCTAGTATTTCACCATTTCTCTCGGCTAGATCGATAATGCTAGCTTCTTTAAATTTAGCCACATCTCTTAATTTATAAGCTATGATAGTTATAGGAACATTATCACCATGATAGTTCAAATTTGAATTTGGCATATTGCTTATAATAAGATCTTTTGCACATCCTGTAAGAAATAGCATAAATACTAAAAAAGATAGAAATTTAAATATTTTTTTCATGAGTTCCTTTACCTGATTTTAATAATATTATTTTTGCGTAATTATATCTAAAAAATTTAGATGATGCTCATTTTAAAATTAATGTTCTTAAACAAAACTTTTATATCTGTTCTTATTCTTTTTTATCGTTTTTATTATATTTATTGATCATACTATCTACAGCCACCTGTGTTATTTCCAGTAAGTATACTTGCTCCAGCTTCAGCCGCAGTCCTTATCCTACTCGCCCACTTTTATGTTTACCCTCTTGTGGCGTTGTAAAGAAACCAAAATACAAAAACTAAAAAAGAGTGAATTAACGCGACACCACCTCTTTCTATTTCCATTTTTTGTATATATTCTTTTTTAAAATCGCTCTTTTTTATACCGTTTTTTATCATAAAACATACATTGGCAAATATTAGCAACACAGTCATGGCATCAATATAGTTTTCCCCAAAGAGAAGTTTTAGGATTACTATAAAGCCGATACATAGTATGCTACCAAAAAATATAATTAGAAATTTTTTTATTTTTACTATTATCCCACTGTTTGTTTTTAAAAAAATCTTATATAAATTAGCACTAACCAAATTAAAATAATTACGATAGTATAAAATAATGCTACGCTGCCGTATTTTATCTCTATATTTTCTAGGTTCTTTTTTGTAAGGTCGCTTTTTTTAATATCGTTTTTTATTGCAAAAAAACCATAAAAACATACCAAGATAAAGCCCATCGCATCTATATAATAAATTTCTCCAAAAAAGTATTTTAATAGCTTTACAAATAGCAGCGCTACGACACATATTGCTATAACGCCGCTGAATACTATCGTAAATTTCTTCATTTTTTATTATCCATATCTGACTGTATTACGCCGCCCACCAGTCCGGTACCTACTTCAAATATGGTCTTATAGTTACCATCTTTGCCTCTTGGTATCTTCTCGCCCAGTTTTCCTGAACCGCTTGTAACAAATCCAGTAAATCCTCCAATAGCAGTTTTTAAAATAATTCTTTCTCCATCTATATCTTTTGAAAGATCGGTTGCTTGAGAATATATTTCACTGCCCGCATTCCCAGAAGCACCTCTTATTATGGCGCTTAGCATATGACTAGCTCCGCCCGTATATAATCCTACGGTAATATTCATAATAGCCGATAATGGGTCGTAATTATTAAAACTATTGTTGTTTTTGGTATACTGCGAATATGTATCTATACCGGCACTAATTATACCGCCTGTTACTATACCCGGGGTTTTTGAGCTATCATAAAATTTAATATCTTTTGTCATATCTTTTAGTAAAGTACTAGAGCTACTTTCCGGAGCAGATATCTTTGGCTTACTGACTGTTATAAAATAACCTTTATCATTTGTAATCTTATAAACCTCTACTGGTTTATTGTTTTTACCTAATTGCTGATATATCACTTTATTCCCCGTTATATCCATACTACGAGCTACATACTCTTTACCGTTGTGTCTTAATATGCCATCACTACCTAATGTTCCACCTTTTGGGGTATTGGCCAATAGTTTTTCGTTTATTCTTTCAGTCATTCCTATTTTAGAGATATTTTTAAAATTTCTATTTATCACCGCTGCTTTATTTTTTTAATTTTACATTTGTAAAATTTAACGAATTCTTACTTTTTTCAAATTTAACTTTTTGCTTCTTTTGTTTTTTAGGGTTTCTATTATGTGGTTTATCTGGTATAAATTTTTCGGGTCACAAAGCCCAAAAAATCACACCGATAGTAGAAATCCACGAAAAGATGCAAAAATAAACTAAATACCCATTTGATTTGTAAATTGTGAATTTAACGAGAAAGTAAAAAACAATAACAATAGGAATAAACAATAATATACCTATTTTTAAAATTTTTATATTTTTAGATTTATTATAGATTATATAACAATGGCGAATAAACTTAAAACAAAAATATACTACAAGCAAACCCAAAAAATATAAGATAATCCAAGCAACTAATGGGTGATGATTGGCTAAATATACGATTAAATCTACGATTTTATATTGAAATTCTCGCCAGAAAGCATTAAAAAAATCATTCATTACCACTACCGCCGACAGTATTGTCTTTTATCGTATTGCGAAATTCATAATTTGCTCCTTGAAAAATTGTATGCCTAAAAATATTTCCACTATTTTCTATCATATTATTTAATATTTTATCTTCCCTATTTATTTATTTTGTATTTAAGAAATCTCTCCATTGTTTTGATATTGCCCCAATTGAATGCTTTACTTCTCGCAAAGTCTGAGAAATTTGATGAGTATTTGGTATCATCGTCTCTATTTTTATTTATATCTCTATGATCTTCTATATCCATCGATCTTTGGTTTTTATGAGTTATGGTTTTTACTAGATCTTTCATATCGGTGTATGTTTTTGAAATTTATATAACTAGCACCGGTTTGCAAGCTCGTATAACCTTTTATTTTTCGTCATTATATCCTCTTTCATTTTTTGTATGTAAGACTGCTCGGTATAGTCTTTCTCAAAGCTTTCTTGAAAGCCTTTAAGAAAATTCTTTACAAAGGCTCTACTATGAAGTTCTTCATCTTTACTGTTAAGCTTACTGAAGCTTAATGGCAGTAACTGGATATTCCTTGGGGTATTTTAAAGGTAACCTAAAATAAAAGCTAGAAGCAAGAATTTAAAACAAATTTATTTTTATGGTATTAAAATGGTAATGGCTTTATAATCGTTGGAATTTTTAAGAGACTGTCCCACTTTAGTAACTAAGTGTTCCACTCTTAAAGGAAATTTTAAAGAAAGGGAAAGAACAAAAGCACCACTGCTAGTGTCTAAAATAGGATGTTTTGGTGTCACGGGGGAGACTTGAACTCCCGACCTCCGGCTTATGAGGGTTTAAAAATAAACCTTGTGTAAGCACCAAAAAGACGACACACAGCCAGTTTCACACTAAGTATCTGCTACATTTTGCTACAAAGTTATATTGCATAGGTAACAAAGATGCAATATCTAGTCAAACGAAATGGCATATACTACTTTAGAGTAGCTATCCCACTATATCTGAGGCCTTATTTTGGTAATAAAACCGAATATATAACCTCCTTCCTCACAAAACGCTTTGATACAGCAAAAAATCGTGCTAAGATCTACTCTATAATTTTTAACGCGATCAAAAAGGCATGGAAGATGAATTTGAGCAGCGAACTTATAGAGCACTTGGTGCTTATGCTTTTAAAAGCCAAGGAGGCCAAAAGTATCAAAGAGCATGATATACTTGGCAGATATATAAATTTAGATGGACTACTATCACTAAATTTGTTTTTAAAACAGAGTTTAAAAGAAGATAGCTTGCCCAGTGTAATATCAAAAGAGGTTGATGATATCTGCAAAAAGCTATCTTGCACTGACTCTCACACCAAAAAGCTTCTTGGCAAAAGAGTGCTTGAAGCAACGATAGATAACATAAATCACATATCATATAAGATGTGCAAAAACCAAAAGCTACTAAATGATAAGCAACAGACATTTGTACCACTTGGTAAAAAGCAAAAGAGTGCAAATTTAGATGAAAGCACCAAAGAGAAGATAGTAAAGAGCATCAATGAAGCTAATATCAATAGCTATCAAGATGATATAGAGACTTTAAAGAAGCAGAATTTGGTGCTGCCTTTTACTAAAAAGTCCTTAAAGCACTCTATTTGCGAGCTAACAGAAGCTATAAATGAGCTAGCTAAACAAAAGGGTGCATTAACAAACAATGATATATTGAGGCTATTTGGCTGTGAGCTAATACCAGATGGAGATAACGAGCTAAGCAGTGATCTAAAATTTGGGTATGGAAATTTAAATGATCCTACTTTTGGTGGTCAGATAAAGCTATACAAGGCAGATAAATATGAAGATAAGGGCATAGTTTTAAGTGACATTGAGGCTAAAGACCTTACGATAGATGATACAAGTGATGTTAGTGGCATGACTTTCAATGAGGCTATAAATTTCTTTCAAAAGCTCTTCTCAAATAGAGCTAGAAGCTTTAAATCACAGCTAGTCTCATCTACTAAAAGCGAGAGCAAAGCTGACATGGTCACGCTAAAGAGTGCATTTGAAAACTATGTATCAAACACTAGTATTTCAAACAACTGGAGTGATAGCACATTTGGTCTTGTTAGACATGTAGGACGGCTAATGTTTATGAAATTTGGTGATGGGCTAGATATTAAAAAGATAAAAAGAGATGACTTGCTAAATTTTAGGAATGTCTTACTACAACTACCAACCAAGCTCTCTCAAAATAGTCTCTATAAAGATAAAAGCTTAGATGAGATCATAGCTTTAGCAAAGGATAGACCAAAAATTTCTAAATCAACCATTAAGAAGTATATCGTTAGAGTTAGTGAGTTTTTTAAATACTGCTACGATAGCGACTATATAGATAAGAACCCAGCTATAGATCTGCAAATAAGTATAAACCAAGATGATGTTACAAATAAAAATCCTTATGAAGATAGTGACATAAACGCACTTTTGGGTATTGTTAGTAAGATTAAATCAAGTGGTGATACTAAAAGTCAAAGAATCAGCAAAGATGAGCTATTTTTCGTTACCCATATAGCAGCTTATTCTGGCATGAGACTAAATGAGATAATCCAGTTAAACACAGATGACATAGTTGAAAAATATAACATAGTATGCTTTAGTTTAAATACAAAAATAGATGTAAAAACAGGCAAGAGTAAGACTTTAAAGACCAGAAACTCTGTAAGGATAGTTCCTATCCACTCTAAGTTAAGTAGCATTGGGCTATTTGAATTTATAGAGAGTAAAAAGAAGCTAGCTAGGAAATGTGGCAAAGCAGTTAGGCTATTTAGCTGTGACAATAAAGACTTTTCTGAGTATTTTAGAAAGAAGATCAATACTAAAGTTATAAAAGATGATGATAAGACAAGGACATTTCACTCATTTAGACACACTTTCATAAACAAGCTCATTCAAAGCGGTCAAAGGGTTGAACATATAGCTGCTCTTGTAGGACATGAACAACAATACAAGATCACCATGAACACTTATGGAGAGCCAGTAACTCCAAAAATTCTAAAGGATCTAGTTGAAGAGGTAAATTTTTATCAAGGAGGGGAAGGGTGAGCGTAGTAAACTATTTAGAATGATGGGATTGTTAACATAAATAGTAAAGGTTGATTTATAATTTAAGGTTATTTAAGATTCTGAAATTATGCTTAATTTTATGACTTTTTAATATTTTGCTATATGTTATTTTATTTATCTTAAACGGATCAATAAACAACGAAAAGCATAACCTGAACCAGCTTGCATATATATTCTATATATGGTATTTGCTATCAAAAAGCCATCTTGTATTTCATCTGGGCGAGGATACTTTTTGTCCGACAAGTCAGACAAAAATACCTCGTTAGGGATAGTCCCTAAAACCCCATATTTATTATACAGCCTAAAAAATTACTGTATTTTTTCCATAAGAACCAAACACTAATAACTCAAACGCATCTTTATTTTCAAAAAAATACCCTCCTTACTGGTTTGTCCAGTAAAGAGGGCACATATCAAAACCCTTCTCTTTTTCTTTTATAGAACTTTTGCGTTATATACTTCTTCGGGCTTAGCGGCCAATAGTCTTGCTGCCATATCTTTTTTCATCTGAATCAAAGTAGTCTCTTCTTCTTCACTTCTATCTTCTTTTCTTGATAATTCAATAAATTCTTTTAGTACAAAACCTGGCTTTATGGTTATAACGACTGTTTTATCTCTATACTTGAATTTAAAATAATATCTTCCATGGGGACTTTCTAAGACTTCTTCAGCTTCTTTTAAATTAATATCAACGGAAATTCTACCACCTGTTACGCATCTTGTTACCATTTCAAAAGCATCTAGCCCTCCCGGTCCCGGAAATGCTGTAATAAGATATATCTCTCTTCTTTCTAATAATTTCCCATCATCTAAAAGTGGAAAGGCTCTACTCATGACTTGAAATGCATGAGCTACTCCCCCGGGATAACCTACACCATGATAGTTTAGTAAATCATCAAAGCTATATTCTAATTCATGTCCTTTTTCTAATACTTTTATTTTATCCATGTTTCTTCCTTTCTTGTTAAAACTACTTCCTCAATATTGTAGCAACTTCATCATCTGATAATTTGTAATCATATTTCTAATACTTTTATTTATCCATGTTTCTTCCTTTCTTGTTAAAACTACTTCCTCAATATTGTAGCAACTTCATCATCTGATAATTTGTAATCATATACATATTCAAAGAAATTCTTTAACTCTACTTCCATGTCCATATCTGAAAACAATTGTGGATACTGTATTTTTGCAGCCCATTTAACTGTAAGCGGAGTTTCAACCCCAGGAGGATCCCACCTATAAACACCTATAGGAATTTTGTATACTTGTTTGTTAGCTACAGCTTTAATTGTTGACCAGTCTCTACCTTCCTGCTTATTTTCAATAAAGTCTTCCGGCATTAAGTCTGAATGATTTCCTAAATAAATGATATCAGGGTTCCATACAATCATCTGCTCCATGTCCACTTCAGCCAATTTACCCTTAAGCTCGTGGGCCGGATTATAGGCTCCACTTGGTTTCATCCAATGGTCGTATGTTTTTACAGCTATTTTCATGTCACTATAAAACTCTATAACTTTTGGTTTATCTTCATCTTTTATTTCAGCTAACTTTGATGTTACTTCATTAATTCCTTTGTCCATATATTCAACTAATAAGTCGCCACGTTCTTTCTTTTGAAGTACTTCAGATATCATTTTTATATTTTCTTTTATACTGTCAAATTCTGCCCTCTTTAAAGCTACTACCTTAAGTCCTGCAGCTTCCATTTTTTCAATTTCTTTCTCAATATTCGAATAAATAAACACTACATCCGGTTTTAGCTTCAATAACTCTTCCACGTTAACAACTGAGTCTTTTGAACACCATTTAGTATTCGCATTAGCTAGTTGTGGATACATGTTTTTTAAAACACTTTCTTCAAAAGCTTTAATAGAAGATGGGTTGCATCCTACAATTTTATCTGTCTTTCCATCAATTGCATATATTATAGACGGAAGAGGCTTGTCCACCGTTGCAATTCTTTCCGGTGTTTTTTCAAATTTAATCGTTTTTCCTCTAACATCAGTAACCGAGTATTCGCTTTCTTTTACCTCTTTAACTTCTTGCACTTGACTAGCTTCTTTTTCGCTGCCGCCACAAGCATTTAAAATTAATGCTAGTACTAAAAATAATAATAAACTAATCCTTCTTTTCATTTTTCCTCCTTTGAAAATTATACACTTAGTGGATAAACTCCAAACAAATCTGCAACTTCTTCTCTTAATATATGAGGTCTTTGTCTAAGAGCTTTGCCAACTTCTATCTTTCTTTCTAAATCAACTTGATTAATTCTTTCTTTTAATTTTCCTTCTTGTTCACTCCTTTCTTTAGCAGAGTAAGGTTCTTGATATAGGGTTTTAATAGCTTCATTAATTTCATCTTTTGAATTAAAGGTTCCCAGTACAGAATCTATAAAAGGAAAGGACAGAATATATGCATATGCCGCTTGAACCAAAGTTTGGTCTTCTTTTATACGAATAGCGTTAAATATATCTTCATAAAGCAACAAGTCTCCTGTTGCCAGCGGATTCATAGCTATTGTCCCTATATCTTTTTCATGAGTCTTCATTATTCCTTTTAATCTGTATTTGGAATTAATTATATTAAAGCCCTGTAAACTATAATCAAATTTATACTCCCCAATCATCTCAATTAGTTCTTTATTTTGTAAGTGTGAAGAAAAAGTAATATGCTTAATAAGTCCTTCTTCTCTTGCTTTTTCCATCTCTCTTATAGCTCCATAGTTTTTAGCTCCTCTCCATTCTTCAAAAGATTTTACACCCCAAAGACAAGTAAAGGAGTCAATACAACTTATTCCTAAATTCTTCAAAGAATTTTCAAGATTTTTTCGAAATGTTTTAGAATCTCCGGCATGTGTCTTTGACATAATATAAAATGGTTTTTTATGCTTCTTCATTTCTTTTATGGCTGTACCTAATATAAGTTCTGAACAATTGTTTCCATAAGTATCGCCGGTTTCAAAGAAATTTATTCCTTGTTTATATGCATAGAAGAAATTTTCTGCATGTTTATCTATATCTTGGGGATTCTTTAAGTGATGACTTCCCATAGATATTCTTGAAATTTGTATGCCTGTAGATCCTAATTTTCTATATTCCATTCATTAACCTCCTTCTAACAGTTCTATATGGTTTTATAAGGTGCAACTGTTTTGTATTCAACTTCTTCTGCTTGAAAAAATAAAATTTTAGCTTTGATCTGAAAATACTTTTGTAAGTTATCTTCAGTAATGGCTTTCGAACTTTCATCAAAGGTTGTTTTGTAGTCACTACCGATAAACAAAGTTTTGTCAGATATCTGCAATGCATGACTAGGAAAATGAGTGTTTATTATGCAAGCAGATTTTTTATTTACATTTATATGTTTAATTGCCTCTATGATTCTAATTTGATTCTTCATATCCAGGTTTGACTCCGGTTCATCTAAAATAAGAAGTTTTGGATTAGAAACAAGAGCTCTCGCAATCATAACCATTTGAAGCTCTCCTCCGGATAGCTCATCACAGTATCTATTTGATAGCTTTTCAACTCCTAATTCTTTTAAAGTTTCATAAGCTTTATCATAATCTTCCTTCGTAGGGATATGGAAAAAACTGTTTTCCTTGTCTAAACCCATCACAACCATTTCTAAAACCCCATAACTAAACACACTTTTCTTAACTTGAGGAACATAACTTAAGTTTTCCCATAATTCTTTTTCTGCATATTCATTTATATCTTTGCCGAACAATAAGGCTTTTCCCGTGTCCCATTTTAAAAACCCCATAAGACACCTTAAGAAAGTAGTTTTACCCACCCCATTGGGTCCAAGAATGGACATTACTTCTTCTTCTTTTAAATCAAATGAAATATCTTTTAAAATTTTTCTCTTGTCATATGAAAAAGTACCTTTTTTAACTTGGAGTATCATCTTCTTTCTCCCGAATTCTTTCTAAGTATAGTTATGAATAATGGCGCACCTATAAATGCTGTTAATATTGAAATTGGAATTTCATTGCTTGTAGCTGCTCTTGCAAGGGTATCTATCAGTAATAAATAAATTGCTCCCATAACACAACAAGTTGGAATAAGGTACCTATTATCATTTCCGATAACCATTCTCGCCAAATGGGGAATTATTAAACCTATCCATCCTATAATTCCACATACAGAAACTGTAGTTGCAGTTATCAATGTTGAGAGTAAGATAACCACAATACGTAATTTTTTTACATTAATTCCTAAAGACCTAGCCTCATCAGAATCTAGAGATAAAAGATTCAATTTCCACCTTAATAGAAAGAAGCCGAAAATACAAGGTATTATTATTATTGAACAAATAACAAGGTCTCTATAGGATACACTTGCTAAACTTCCCAGCAACCACATAGTGATAGTTGGAAGCTTATCTTCCGGATCTGCTATATATTTAATAAATGATATTGAAGCATCAAATAGTGACTTTACAATTACTCCGGATAAAACTAACACATACAAATCTGTTCGTTTTTTTACTCTGGATAGGTTTAAAACTATATAAACTGCTAAAAGCCCCAGAAGCAAAGAAACATGCTGAGTCACTATCATGTCTAGGGATAATAATATAGATAAAGCCGCCCCAAAACCTGCTCCTGAAGACACCCCTAGTAAGTCCGGGCTAACTAAAGGGTTTGAAAAAACAGTTTGATATGCTGCTCCTGCCAGTGATAGCCCTGCACCTACTAAAACTGCCATAAGTATTCTAGGTAGTCTTATGTCAATTACTACACTAGTTTCATGTACGCCTAAGCCGCTAACATCTCCGGTTATTGTTTTGTATATAATCATAAATGCTTCATAGGGGCTAACCGGATATCTTCCTAAACAAATAAAAGTTAGTATTAAAAGCAATAGCAATACAAAGAGAACCAATATGCATAATTTTTTATTCTTAAAGAAACCTTTCCCCATTTATCCGCTCTTTCTAATTAATAGTTATATTATAGCACTTGCTATATTTGAAAGTCAAGGATATTGATACGCATATTCATCTTTAAAATGGTCATCATCATACTCTTCATATACATAATAATAATTTAACCTAAAATGCACATTACCAATGTACGCATCTACCATTGTTGTGTTAGCAGTCGGTTTTTTAGTGTAGGCTTAGATAGTTAGGCTTGCTGGCAAAAAAGATTCTTGGTAAGTAAATTCACTTTTGGCAATAACACATTTTTCATTTAGGTATGAACTACAAAATTCTAAAAACTTAGCTCCTAATTCATCTGCTAGCTCTCTTTGTGTGCTAGCCAAATCTACAAACTGATGTGCCTCGTGAGGTAGATCACGTCGCCGATTTTGATATCTGCTAGATCCTCGGGCGCGATCGGCGTGGTTAAAATTTTCTTACTCATAGCGCGAACTCCTTGTGCGATTTTACGGCAAAATTTAGCTGCTCGTCCCAGACGATGTGGCCTTTGCGGTGCGACCAGCAGCCCACGTTTACGGCGACGGCGATGACGCTTGGGTGGCGGGCGCAGTTTTCGATATGCACGCCCATCACGGAGCTCGCGCCGCTCATGCCTTGCGGACCCAGGCCGATTTTATTTATGCCCTCTTCGAGCAGCTTTTCGGTTAGAGCCGCGCGGTCGTTTGGATTGCGCGAGCCAAGCGGCCTCATCAGTGCTTTTTTGGATAGCAAGGACGCCACGTCGATCGAGGTGCCCACGCCAACGCCCACTAATAGCGGCGGACAGGCGTTTATGCCGTAGCTGGTCATTATATCCATCACAAATTTCACGACTCCCTCGTAGCCCATGCCGGGCATTAGCACGGTCGCCTTGCCAGGCAGGCTACAGCCGCCGCCCGCCATATAGGTGTGG
>NZ_NDYP01000014.1 GCF_002165775.1 Campylobacter concisus
TAACCCTCCTTCAAATTTTTAACGCAGTAAATGATAAAGAAAAACTTTTTAAGATCCACTCTGACTCACCTAAAGCCTGCCCACTTGGTAGCAAGATCGAGGGACTTTTAACTGGTCACTTCCTAAAAGCACAAGAAGCTTTAGAGGATAGTTTAAGAAGCATTACTTTACAAGATCTATTAGATGAGCTTATTGATTTATAAAATTTAAAAAGTAGGCAAACCAAGTTATAGAATTTAAAAAGTAGGCAGATATATAAAAAAACCAATCTATTTTATTTATTAGGAACGCTATGCGCTCCTAACTATTTTTATATATATTTTATGTAAGAATTTTTATAAATTCCTAGATTTTATTACTCTTTGCTTTTCTCTTTTTTAGCTTTGCTCTTTTTCTCTGCTTTATCTTTTGGGCTTTCTTTCTTATCTTTGACTTCTTTTACGCTATCTTTAGCACCATCTTTTTTCTCTTTTACTTCATCACTCTTTTTACTTACTTTTTGTTTTGTGTCATCTTTTTTAGATTTTGTTTTAGCTTTTGTTTCGTCTATCTTTGTAGTGCCTGATACTGATATATCTGATTTTAAATTTTCAAATGTCTTATCACCTATACCATTTACATTTTTTATATCTTCTATTGAGTTAAATTTATTTGCTTTTCTATACTCTATTATTGCATCTGCCTTTGAAGATCCTATGCCATCTAAACTCATTAACTCTTCTTTTGTGGCGGTGTTTAAATTTATGGCTGCTAGTAATGTAGAAGCTGCTGCTAATAGTGAGAATATAATCTTTTTCATTTTTGTCCTTTTTGGGTAAATTTGGGTTTGGAGTCTATCATATTTGGTGTTTTTAGTCAACACTCGCATAAAAACATAAGCTAAAAGATATTTATAAATGTAAAGATAAAAAGTCTAATTATTTAAAAATATAAATAAATTTTAGATTTGATATTTTGTTATAAATTAAGAAATAATACTAAAAGAAGATTGTTTAGATAAAGAAGATTAAAAATTAACAAAGCCCGCAACGACCTACTTTTCCAACATCCCAGTAAGGGAGAGTATCATCAGCCAGGACGAGCTTAGCTTCTTGGTTCGAGATGGAGCAAGGCGTTTCCTCGTCTGTATAGTCACGGGCAGTGTTAAATAAAAGATATATTAGATAAATCTCTTATTTAACACTACTTGATAAAGTTAAAAGTCATAAACAAAGTTTTGCAAAAACATATCTTATTAAGTTTTTATCCTTAACAAGGAAGTGATGCTTATAAAAAGATAAGCAGACGAGCTATTAGTACTGGTCAGCTAAAGGACTTTCATCCATTACACACCCAGCCTATCAAACACATAGTCTATATGAGCTCTTAAAAGAAGATTCATCTTGGAGTTGGCTTCCTGCTTAGATGCTTTCAGCAGTTATCACATCCCAACATAGCTACCGAGCGGTGCTCTTGGCAGAACAACTCGTGCACCAGTGGTTGGTTCGACCCGGTCCTCTCGTACTAGGGTCAACTCTCCTCAATCTTCTTGCGCCCACGGCAGATAGGGACCGAACTGTCTCACGACGTTCTGAACCCAGCTCGCGTACCGCTTTAAATGGCGAACAGCCATACCCTTGGGACCTGCTCCAGCCCCAGGATGCGATGAGCCGACATCGAGGTGCCAAACCTCCCCGTCGATGTGAGCTCTTGGGGGAGATCAGCCTGTTATCCCCGGGGTACCTTTTATCCTTTGAGCGATGGCCCTTCCACACAGAACCACCGGATCACTAAGACCGACTTTCGTCTCTGCTTGACGTGTATGTCTCGCAGTTAAGCTGGCTTATGCCTTTATACTCTACGAACGATTTCCAACCGTTCTGAGCCAACCTTTGTAAGCCTCCGTTACATTTTGGGAGGCGACCGCCCCAGTCAAACTACCCACCAGACATTGTCCTACTTGAGGATAACTCAAGCTAGTTAGCTATCAGAATAAAAAAGAGTGGTATCTCAACAATGGCTCACCATAAACTGGCGTCTATGGATCAAAGCCTCCCACCTATCCTGCACATTTTTATCCCAATAGCAGTGTCAAGCTGTAGTAAAGGTCCACGGGGTCTTTCCGTCTTGCCGCGGGTAGGAGGAATTTTCACCTCCACTACAATTTCACTGGATCCCTCTTCGAGACAGCTCCCATCTCGTTACGCCATTCATGCAGGTCGATATTTAATCGACAAGGAATTTCGCTACCTTAGGACCGTTATAGTTACGGCCGCCGTTTACTCGGGCTTCGATCAAACGCTTCGCAGAGCTAACGTCATCAATTAACCTTCGAGCACCGGGCAGGCGTCACACCCTATACATCCTCTTACGAGTTAGCAGAGTGCTGTGTTTTTGGTAAACAGTCGGGAGGGACTCTTTGTTGTAACCTTCAATGCTTACGGAGTAAATCCTTAACAAAGTTAGGCACACCTTATACCGAAGATACGGTGCTATTTTGCAGAGTTCCTTGAAGAGAGTTCTTCCACGCGCCTTAGAATACTCATCCCACCCACCTGTGTCGGTTTACGGTACGGGCAACTATAACTAAACTTAGAAACTTTTCTTGGCTCGACAGTATCGGCAATTCGCTATCCATTCCGAAGAACTTCAAACGCCTGTGGGGTCTCGGCTTAAAAAGATCCGGATTTGCCTGAATCTTAACCTACACCTTTCGACTAGCACTACCATCCGCTAGCTTGCTTAACTCTAAGCGTCCTTCCATCGCACATTATAGTTGGCATTGGAATATTAACCAATTTTCCATCGCATACCCCTTTCGGACTTTGCTTAGGACCCGGCTAACCCTACGATGACGAGCATCGCGTAGGAAACCTTGGGTTTACGGCGTTGGGGATTCCCACCCCAATTATCGCTACTCATGCCTGCATGCTCACTTGTATTCGCTCCAGCACTCCTTACCGGTATACCTTCAACGCAAATACAACGCTCTCCTACCACTTAGTAAAACTAAGTCTAAAGCTTCGGTACTCATTTTAGCCCCGTTATATTTTCCGCGCAGAATCACTAGACCAGTGAGCTATTACGCTTTCTTTAAAGGATGGCTGCTTCTAAGCCAACCTCCTGGTTGTTTAAGTAACTCCACATCGTTTTCCACTTAAATGAGATTTAGGGACCTTAGCTGTTAGTCTGGGTTGTTCCCCTCTCGACGACGGATTTTATCACTCGCCGCCTGACTGCCATGATTACACACTAGGTATTCGGAGTTTGATAGGGTTTGGTACATTGGTGTATGCCCTAGCCCATTCAGTGCTCTACCCCCTAGTGTTACTACATGACGCTATACCTAAATATATTTCGGAGAGAACCAGCTATCACGATGTTTGATTGGCCTTTCACCCCTATCCACAAGTCATCCCATAGCTTTTCAACGCTAGCGGGTTCGGTCCTCCACCGGCTCTTACACCGGTTTCAACCTGCTCATGGATAGATCACATCGTTTCGGGTCTGCAACGTCTGACTAAACGCCCTATTAAGACTCGCTTTCGCTACGGCTCCGGGTTTCCTTAACCTTGCCAGACATCACAACTCGCAGGCTCATTATGCAAAAGGCAGTCCATCACCCTGATAAATCATAGGGCTCTGAATGATTGTAAGCAAATGGTTTCAGGTTCTATTTCACTCTGATCACCTCAGTTCTTTTCACCTTTCCCTCACGGTACTTGTGCACTATCGGTCTAGTAGTAGTATTTAGGGTTGGATAGTGGTCTACCCAGCTTCAGACAGAATATCACGTGTTCCGCCCTACTCAGGATACTGCTAAGTAAAACAAAGCTTTCATATACGGGAGTATCACCCTCTATGCTTAATCTTTCCAAAATATTCTATTAGCTAAGTTTAGTCTATATTGCAGTCCTACAACCCCGTTAGTAAACTAACGGTTTGCCCTCTTACGCGTTCGCTCGCCGCTAC
Source organism: Campylobacter concisus (assembly GCF_002165775.1). NCBI lineage: Bacteria > Pseudomonadati > Campylobacterota > Epsilonproteobacteria > Campylobacterales > Campylobacteraceae > Campylobacter > Campylobacter concisus. Next base: position 3,952 of record NZ_NDYP01000014.1, read on the forward strand.
TAGCGTAATCTCTTTTGATTTCTTTTCCTGAGGGTACTAAGATGTTTCAATTCCCCTCGTTCGCTCCATATTAGGTAGTTAAGCTCGCGCTTAACTGGGTTGCCCCATTCAGAAATTCCCGGATCAAAGCCCCTTGACGGCTCCCCGAGACTTATCGCAGCCTGGCACGTCTTTCATCGCCTCTACTAGCCAAGGCATCCACCACTTGCTCTTTGTAGCTTACCTTTTCTATATTAGATTATTCTAATTCGCATCACTTCCTTGTTAAAGATAACTTTATGTTACTAAATTTAAATCCCAGCTCTCAAGACGGAAAGCATTGACTACTATTTAGATAAGTTTTAAATCCTAAATAGATTGTGATGTCAAACTTTTGCATTAAATGCAAAGAGAATAGAAATTTAAATCTTTAACAAGTCCTGTAAAATTGTTTTTAAAACTTGCTTGTGACTATTAACAATATTAATTAAAAGAACATTTAGACAAAAGTCTAATTAGAAAGTTTAAATTTTTAAGCTCTCTAATTAGACTTAATATAGTTAAACTATTTTATGGTGGAGAATAGCGGGATCGAACCGCTGACCTCCTGCGTGCAAAGCAGGCGCTCTCCCAGCTGAGCTAATTCCCCAATTAAATTCTCTGGTGGGCCTAACAAGACTTGAACTTGTGACCTCACCCTTATCAGGGGTGCACTCTAACCAGCTGAGCTATAGGCCCCTATAGGTCTATCAATCTTTCAAAACTAAACAAGGATGATTGAGAATATCTTTCTTATAGATATCTTGTGAGAGAATATCTATATGTACTCTAGAAAGGAGGTGATCCAACCGCAGGTTCTCCTACGGTTACCTTGTTACGACTTCACCCCAGTCGCTGATTCCACTGTGGACGGTAACTAATTTAGTATTCCGGCTTCGAGTGAAATCAACTCCCATGGTGTGACGGGCGGTGAGTACAAGACCCGGGAACGTATTCACCGTAGCATGGCTGATCTACGATTACTAGCGATTCCGGCTTCATGGAGTCGAGTTGCAGACTCCAATCCGAACTGGGACATATTTTATAGATTTGCTCCATCTCGCGATATTGCTTCTCATTGTATATGCCATTGTAGCACGTGTGTCGCCCCGGACATAAGGGCCATGATGACTTGACGTCGTCCACACCTTCCTCCTCCTTACGAAGGCAGTCTCATTAGAGTGCTCAGCCGAACTGTTAGCAACTAATGACGTGGGTTGCGCTCGTTGCGGGACTTAACCCAACATCTCACGACACGAGCTGACGACAGCCGTGCAGCACCTGTCTTAACATTTCTGCAAGCAGACACTCTTCTATCTCTAGATGATTTGTTAGATATCAAGTCCGGGTAAGGTTCTTCGCGTATCTTCGAATTAAACCACATGCTCCACCGCTTGTGCGGGTCCCCGTCTATTCCTTTGAGTTTTAATCTTGCGACCGTACTCCCCAGGCGGTATACTTAATCCGTTAGGTGCATTACTGCCAAGACTAGCTTAGCAACAACTAGTATACATCGTTTAGGGCGTGGACTACCAGGGTATCTAATCCTGTTTGCTCCCCACGCTTTCACGCATTAGCGTCAGTTGAGTTCCAGCAGATCGCCTTCGCAATGGGTATTCCTGGTGATCTCTACGGATTTTACCCCTACACCACCAATTCCATCTGCCTCTCCCTCACTCTAGATTACCAGTTTCCCAAGCAGTTCTATGGTTAAGCCATAGGATTTCACAAGAGACTTGATAATCCGCCTACGCGTCCTTTACGCCCAGTGATTCCGAGTAACGCTTGCACCCTCCGTATTACCGCGGCTGCTGGCACGGAGTTAGCCGGTGCTTATTCGTTAGGTACCGTCATTGTTCTTCCCTAACAAAAGGAGTTTACGCTCCGAAAAGTGTCATCCTCCACGCGGCGTTGCTGCTTCAGGGTTTCCCCCATTGAGCAATATTCCCTACTGCTGCCTCCCGTAGGAGTCTGGACCGTGTCTCAGTTCCAGTGTGACTGATCATCCTCTCAGACCAGTTATGCGTCATAGCCTTGGTGAGCCATTACCTCACCAACTAGCTGATACAATATAGCCTCATCCTACACCGAAAAACTTTCCCTATCTAACTTATGTAAGACAGGAGTATAGAGTATTAGCAGCCGTTTCCAACTGTTGTCCTCTAGTGTAGGGCAGATTAGCTATACATTACTCACCCGTGCGCCACTAACTCATAAGAGCAAGCTCTTACTTGTCCGTTCGACTTGCATGTATTAGGCACGCCGCCAGCGTTCACTCTGAGCCAGGATCAAACTCTCCATATTAATTACCTATCAAAATTTATTTGATAGGATTTTATTATGAAGTTTTTAATCAAAAAACTTTTAGTTTTATTTATTAGTTTGTCTAATCTATTATAAATTATAAAATAATAGACTGGCTCAATCGATCACTTGTTTAGATTTCAAAGATTGACTAATAGTTTAACAATTGTAAGTTAAAAGAACAACGATAAAAAGAAAAGGCTTTATTAACCAATGAAGTTAAAGGTGGTTTCTTATTTCGTGAGCTGGAATTATATATGAGCAATACTTAAATATAGTTGAAATA
>NZ_NDYP01000015.1 GCF_002165775.1 Campylobacter concisus
ATTGTCTTACCTCTCCCGTTAAGTCATTAAGTGCTCTTGCTATTCCTCCGTTTACGCTTTTAACTACTCCAGCTTCTTTAGCCATCATGTTCTCCTTATTGTTTATAGTATTTGAAATTTTGAATGAATTATATAAATTTTAGAAGGGCTTGTCTATTGTACTGGGGTACAATGGGGGGGGTACTTAACGAGAAAAAAATAAACACTTATAAAAATTTAATGATAAGAAAGAATATCCCAAAGGAATTTCCTTTGGGATTAAAAGTATAGATATTAAAGTACGTGTATTTGATCTTGAACTTCGATTGTAGTTGTACCACTAGTATAAGTAGTATAACCACCAGAACTAGCACCTTTAGTCCAGCTACTTCCAAGAGTAAGCTCATCATTACTATCACCATCTATTTTTAGCTTATTCTCGTTACTATCACGTAATATATCTTGAACATTGCTAGCTGTAAGAGATAAGGTTGTCTTTTCTCCATTAGTCATATCTAGTTTTTCGATATTTTTAACATGGCTAAAGTCTATGCTATTATCAGCTACTTTTAATGTATCAAAGCCAGCTCCGCCGTCGATAGTAGAAGTGTCTTGAATACTTGCATTTTTACCGATAGAGATAACATCATCTCCGCCGCCGCCGCTTACAGTAGAGTTATTCTTAACGGTTAGATTATCTCCGATAGTAATGGTATCTTTGCCGTCAGTAGCGTTATTTACTCCGCCACCGCCTTCGCCCCAGTCTCCATAAATTCCGGCATTGCCGTCTAGAGTTAGGTTATCCCCTATAGTAATAGTATCTTTTCCTTGACCACCTTTTACGTCGGCATAGTTTTTAAACGTTACGTTATTTCCCATAGTTACTGTATCGTTACCAAAAGTACTTTGGTGGGTCGTATCACCATCATCCATATAAATATCAGAGTCGTCTATAGTAACGTTATTTCCTATTTTTGCGGTATCACTATGGAATCCTAGGTCCATATGTGTACCTTTGCTAATATTAGCTCCGTCTCCGATATTTAGAGTGTCACTTTGATTTCCAGTTATAAGCTGAGAGTGCCTAACAGTAGCACCAGCACCTATATTAATTACGTCATCATTATTATGAAGATCTATTCTAGTATTGTGTAACTCAGCGCCATCTTTAATATTAATCGTATCTTTAGCAACAGCGCTGCCAAATGCACCGATTACGGTTTTATTGTATGAGCTAGCATCTTTATCGCCAAATTTACCGCTAATATTAACCGTATTATCTCCGCTACTCCAGCCGCCACCAAGAGTGATTTTGGTATTGTCAGATTCTATATTATTGCCAGTACCATCAATATTAACGGTATTTGTACCATGTCCTGTTTGAATATTAGCGTCTTTAAATTTACCGCCCTTAATATTGATGGTATCGTCGCCACTTCCGGTGTCAATATTAGACTTTTCAACCGCACCATTTATATTTATAGTATCTTTTCCACCATAAGTTTGTATTTCGGCGTTTTTGACGGTAGCGCCGGCTTTAACATTTATGGTATCTTCTGAATTATAATTATCCCTATAATCTGATCTTATATAAGTTTTATGCTCATTAAAGGCATTAAGACTAGCATCTTGGTCGCCAAATACCGCGCCAGACTCTATATTTACTTCATTTTTACCCTTGTCTAGTCCGATCTCTGCTTCGCTAAACGTACCGCCTCTTACATTCACCGTATCATTACCGTCACCGGTATAAATTCTTGTGCCGGTTAAATTTGCTCCGGCATTTATATTTATCTCGTCGTTACCACCATCCATATTCACAAGAGAATCTTTAAATGTAGCATTATCTATTGTTAAAGTATCTTTACCATCACCCATATCTACACTAACTTTTACCGTAGCTCCGCCGTGCATCTTTATCTCATCGTCTCCGCCGTGAGTTTGAAGATGATTGACGTTAGTATAAGTAAAGTCGCCCGCTATATCTATAACGTCTTTATTTTGGCTACCCATAAGGCTTTTTACTTTAGCTTCGCCGCTTTGATGGAAATTCATATATTGCTCGCCTAGAGATGAAGATGCCTGTATAGATACATCTTTTAGTACGGCGTTTCCGGTTACGTTTAGAGTAGCTTTATCTGTTGATTTACCGCCTTCAAACTGCAATGTAGTGCCATCCAACTCGGCATTACCGTTAATATTTATTTTATCGTTTGCTCCGGCACCAGTATTGATATTACCGCCTTTAACCTTAGCATTATCTTTTATGGTAATAGTGTCATCTCCGGCTTCTCCTTGAATATATGTATTCTTTAGTTTAGCATCACCATTTACGGTTATTTCGTCATTAAATTTATTGCCTTCAATCCACTTAGAATCTAAATTCATGCCGTCTGTAATTTCTATTTTATTTTCACCGTATCCGCCGGATATCTTTCTGCCGCCTATATGAGAATTTTTAATTTTTATTCCGTCATCACCGGAATAATTATTTCGCATACTACCTTCTACATTACCTTCTACCGTGGCATTTTCGATTGTAATATTATCGTTATCCGATTTTTCAGCTCCGCCGTATATGCTAGGACTTTCGCCGCGTCCACCGCTAACGTATCCTTTTACTCTCGCGCCGTCTAGAATTTTAATAGTATCAGCATCTTCGTTGCCTTCTATATCTTCGCTTATGACGGTGCCTGCATCTTTTACGGTTATCTTGTCGTTACCCCATCTTCCTTTTATACCGTCTACTTTAGCGCCTTTTTCTACCAATATCTCGTCATCGCCGCCTCTACCGTTTATACCGCTAACGTAAGTTCCGCTATCACTTACAGTTACCTTATCGTTTCCTTCGTCTGCTTGTACAAGATCTACTTTTGCACCTTTGTCTACAGTTATAGTGTCATCTCCATTACCGGCGCCTATAAATTTAACTTCTGTTCCAGTTCCACTTACTTTTATAGTATCACCAGCAGCACCGTTATCCTCTATATTTAAATTTGGATTTACTCGCTTCTCATGTACATCGTTTTTAGTTTTGCTATCGCCTAGTAATGTATCTACTTTAGAACCGCTATCTACTGTTATAGTATCACTTCCGCCATTACCACCTATGCCTTTAACTTCGGAATTATTACTTACTTTTATAATATCGTCTTCAGAACCGCCTAGGATGCTTGAAGCTACCTTAGAATTATCTACCGAAATTTTGTCTTCGCCTGAACCGCCGGAAATACCGATTATCTCGGCGCCGTTTTTAAGATCGACGTTATCGTTTCCGACTCCTCCGTGTACGGACGTTATTCTTGTGCCGTCTACGGTTATATTATCTATATTATCCGACCCAAACACTTTTAAACTTGGATTAGGATTTACTATCTTAGCTATCGATCCGTCATCCGGATAGTTTGAAGCTTTTGCCGTGCTAGTTACCGCTAGGTCTTTAGCGTTATCTTGACCAATAGCAAGGTTGCCGTCTTTACTTACATACCAGCCTTCTTTATAATCAAATGCACTAGGAGCGGTAGGATCGTTAGGAGTTAGATAATCTCTACCGTCGGTATGTCTATATACGTGATATCCGTTAGGTATAGAAGAGGCAAATGAGTCTAAGAGTGCAGAAGATGTGCTTTCTCCCTTATACGCCGACAATGGAATTTTTATACTTCCTGCTGGTAAAGCAGGTCCTGTTGCTTCAATTCCAGCCCCAACAGCACTTCCTCCACTTACACCAAAGTTATTATCTCCACCTGCTGCTAGAGATAAAGCATCTATGCTTCCTACATTAGCGTTGATGTTACTAATGTGGCCTCC
>NZ_NDYP01000016.1 GCF_002165775.1 Campylobacter concisus
GCTCACGGCAGGCTGACCGTACCGGCGCCTGCGGTTTGCGAAATTTTAAAAGGCGCGCAAGTAAGCCTAGGGCGAGCGAATTTCGAGATGACTACGCCCACAGGAGCGGCGATTTTAAAGGCCTGCGCACTAAATTTAAGGGAGCAAGACCGCCGCGAGTCGCCGCGAAATTTTAAAATTTTAAGCACGGGCTACGGCGCTGGCGATAAAGACGTCGCAGATTTTGCCAACGCACTTCGCGTGATACTTTGCGAAACGAGCGAGGATTTAGGCTTAAAAGATGAGCCAAATTTGAGCGTGCAGATCGGCTATGGCGAGCTTTGCGAGCGGATTTTAATCTCCACTAATATCGACGACATGGACGCCGAGAGCTTTGCCTTTGCGTGCGATATTTTGCGAGATAGCGGCGCGCTGGACGTATTTAGCAGGTCTATTTTTATGAAAAAGGGGCGCGCGGGCTTTGAGCTAAACGCGCTGTGCCGCAAGCAGGACGCCGCGCGGATAAAGGGGCTAATTTTCGCGCATACGACGGCGATCGGAGTTAGAGAGTGCGCCGTGAGGAAAACCGAGCTTGCGCGCGAGTTTTGCGAAGTAGAGACTAAATACGGCAAAATAAGGCTTAAAATTTCGCGCGGCCGGGTTTACGGTTTTAACGCCGAGCAAAATTCGACGGATGAAAATTTAGCCCGAAATTACCCCGAAATTTTAAAAATCAAGCCCGAATTCGAGGACTGCAAAAAAGCCGCGCAGAGATTTCAAACGACGATCTGCGAGGTTAGAAACGAGACTTTAAAAAAATATGACGAAACTAGAAATTCTAAAAAATGATATAAAAAAGCTGGAAAATTTAGCCGTAGCGTTTAGCGGCGGCGTGGATAGCTCGCTACTGCTGCGCGTTGCCGCCGATACGCTAGGCCGGCGCGCGGTAGCTATCACGCTAAAATCGCCCTATATGTCGGGGCGCGAGATAAAAGAGGCGGTGGAATTTACCCGTACTTACGGCATCAGGCACGAAATTTTAGAGCTAGAAGCGCCCGAAGCGGTAAAAAATAATCCGCAAGATCGCTGCTACGTCTGTAAAAAGGCGGTTTTTACGCGGCTAATCGAGCTGGCAAAGCATCTAGGCTTTACAAACGTCGCCGACGGTACGAACTTAGACGACCTTGGCGAATACCGCCCGGGGCTTAAAGCAAAAGACGAGCTTGGCGTGCTTTCGCCGCTTAAAGGCCTCAAAAAATCAGAGATTAGAGAGCTTAGCCGCGAGCTTGGACTGCCGACCGCGGATAAGCCCAGCTACGCGTGCCTTCTGACGCGTTTACCGCACGATAGGGAGTTTTTCGCGGAGGAAATTTCGCTCGTGGAGCGAGCCGAAAATCTGCTAATCTCGCACGGATTTTTAAATATTCGCGCGCGATTTGACGGCAAAGCCTTTAGGCTGCAAATGGGTGCGAGCGAGACTAGGCGCTTTTGCGCGGGAGATTTTAGCGCCGTCGTACGCGAGATTGCTTCGCTTGGCGAGTATGATATTTTGCTTGATTTAAAAGGGCTTCGCGGGGAGATTTTAAATGACGAGAGATGAGGCTTTAAATTTCATTCGTACCGTAAAATCGGGCGAAAAAAGCGAGCGCGAAGCGATAGAGTTTTTACGGGATTTTCCTTTTAGCGACGTGGGATGCGCCAAGATCGACACTCAGCGTGCTTTGCGAAATGGTACTGGTGAGGTGATATATGGGGCAAATAAAACAGATGATGAAATTTTGCAAATTGCTAGTGTGATCGGCAAAAAAAATGAAAATATCCTAATCACAAGAACAAATGAGAATGTTTTTGAACGCATACGTGAGATCTTTCCGCAGGCAAATTTTAATGCTCGTGGCCGCGTCATCAGCGTCAAATTTAAAGAGCCCGCGCTCACGCAAAGCTACATCGCGATAGTTTCCGCAGGCACCGCCGACGGCGCGGTAGTGGAGGAAGCGTACGAAACGGCGAGATTTCTAGGCAACGACACGCGTAAATTTAGCGACGCAGGCGTGGCAGGACTACATAGGCTGGTCGCAAAGCTCGATGAGATACGTGGTGCAAAGGTCGTCATCGCCGTTGCTGGCATGGAGGGCGCACTTGCTAGCGTGTTAGCAGGCCTCGTGAGCGTACCCGTGATCGCAGTGCCCACCAGCGTGGGATACGGCGCGAGTTTCGGCGGACTGGCGGCGCTGCTAGCGATGCTAAACAGCTGCGCAAACGGCGTCAGCGTCGTAAATATCGACAACGGATTCGGCGCCGCGTATAACGCGAGCCTGATAAATCATCTCTGAATTTACGCCGCTTGCGAGGCAAATTTAACGGCTAAATTTAAAAGAAAAGCGTTGCTAGAGGAAAATTTAAGCGAGCAAAAAAGTGCTGCAAAGCGCATGCAAAAGCTGCAAACAAGGCAAAGCGCGCGAACTAGGCTAGTATTTTTAGCCGCGGCTGGCATGATTTTAGCGGTAGAAATTTACATCGCGATCTGCGTAAAGGGCGGCTTCGTGCGCCACTACGCGGGCGACGTTTTGGCGGTTATCTTGCTTTACGCTTTGACGCGGGCTACATTTAGCGCGCCGCCGTCAAATTTGCCGCTTAAAATTTTCGCGTTCGCAGCGGCTTTGGAGCTAGCGCAGTATTTTGGCGCAGTGCAAATTTTAGGCATAGAAAATAAAATTTTAAAAGTAATGATCGGCGGAACGTTTGATTTCGCCGATCTGCTCTGCTACGCTGTTGGCTGCGTCCTAGCGGGCGCTTATGAAAAATTTGAAAGTAAAATTTGGCAAATGAGAAGCGATGGATAAAGAAAAAGCCGTGCAAAAGATGACCGAGGTCATGGCGAAATTTGTCGGCTACACGGGCAAGGTGCTGCCTGACGACGTGACGGCGAAGCTGCTGGAGCTTAGTGAGCTTGAAACGCAGCCACTGGCAAAGGAGATCTACAAAACGATGTTTGAAAACCAGCGCCTTGCAAAGCAGCTAGACCGCCCGTCCTGTCAGGATACGGGAGTGATCCAGTTTTTCGTGTGCTGCGGCGCAAATTTCCCGCTCATCGGCGAGCTTGAAGAGCTATTGCGCGAAGCCGTACTGCGGGCGACGCGAGAGGCTCCGCTACGCCACAACAGCGTCGAGACCTTTGACGAGTACAACACCAGCAAAAACGTCGGCAAGGGCATGCCTAGCCTGTTTTGGGAGATCGTGCCGGATAGCGGCGAGTGCGAGATCCACAC
>NZ_NDYP01000017.1 GCF_002165775.1 Campylobacter concisus
GTACGACATCGGCTTTGGCGGGCTTGATCACGTGCTAGCTAGCGGCGAGAACGTAAACGTGCTCGTACTTGACACCGAGGTCTACTCAAACACCGGCGGCCAGAGCTCAAAATCAAGCCGCGCGGGCTCGATAGCGCAGTTTACCGCTAGCGGCAAGCCGATGCAGAAAAAAGATCTGGGCTACATCGCGATGACCTACGGAAATATCTTCGTAGCGCAGATCAACTCAAACTCGAGCCAAGCAAACACGATAAAAGCCATCGCCGCAGCCGAAGCATACGATGGACCTAGCCTCGTGATCGCGTATTCGCCGTGCATCGCGCACGGTATCAAGGGCGGTATGGCGCTCTCGGGCGATCAGGGCGAGCTAGCGACAAAATGCGGCTACTGGCCGACCTACGTCTACGATCCGCGCCTAATCAAAGAGGGCAAAAATCCGCTCAAAATGACCTCAAAAGAGCCGGACTGGTCGCTTTACGAGGAGTTTTTGCTAAACGAGGTTCGCTACAATTCGCTTAAGAAAACCAACCCTGAGCACGCGGACGAGCTGCTGGCTAAAAACAAGGCCGACGCGCAAAGACGCTACCGCCAGCTAAAACGCCTAAGTTTGGCTGACTTTAGCGATGAGGTCGAGTCTAGCGCGGAAGCCCAGGCTAACGAAAACGCCGAGTAGGGCGCAAATTTCTCTCGCTCAAATTTGACGGGCGAGGGAAAATATCTGTAAATTTAGCCGCTCGTTTGGGCGGTTAAATTTGCTTCCAAATTTGAAAATTTTAAATTTAACACGGCAAATTTAAAAGGCGCAAAATGAGTCAAGTCCATCCTTTTAAACCGATTTTTGATAAAAACTCTAAAATTTTAATGCTCGGATCCTTTCCTTCCGTCGTTTCTCGTAAAATTGGCTTTTACTACGCAAATCCGCAAAATCGCTTTTGGCGTGTTCTGGCCAGGATTTTAAACGCTCCGCTGCCTGTTAGCACGGATGAGAAGATAAAATTCCTGCTCGCTCACCGCATCGCCATCTACGACGCTGCGATATCCTGCGAGATAAAGGGCTCGAGCGACGCCAAAATGACTGCCGTTGCGCCTGTAAATTTAGTGCCGATCTTTAAAGTCGCAAAGATCACGCAAGTCTACGCCAACGGCGGCAAGGCGCACGAAATCTGCGAAAAATATCTAAAAACTCAAATTTTAAATGCGACAGGCAAAGAGGCCGTCAAACTGCCTTCAACTAGCCCTGCAAATGCAAATTTTAGCCTTGAAAGGCTCGTGCAAGAGTGGGCGGTCGTCGCGGAGGCGCTAAAAGACGGATAAATTTGACGCGAGCCTTTAAGTCTAACTCATCCGAAATAACCGCACCTTCATCTTAAATTTAGTTTCAAATTTTAAAATTACCCAAATCAAACAAAGCAGGAAAAACCATGAAAATCCTAAAATTTCTATTTCTACTTCAGCTTCTAGCCATCGGTGCGCAAGCACTAGAGCCAAAAGTCGTAATGAAGCCAGAAGCGAGCCTAAAAAACGGGCTTTACTACGTAAAAGGCAAGCTCTACGACGGCACGCTAAAGATGCTTCGCTACAGCGTCGAGGACCTATATGACGTAAATGCGATGGGCATGGTCTATCTGAGGCTAAAACCCCTGCCGCCCACGCTCATACGCGAGATAGACGTGCAGGGCGGCACGGCGGTTCGATACAGGGACTATTTTGACGGTAGGGACAAGCCCTCAAACGAATACCCCCTAAAAAACGGCGTCCGCGAGGGCACGGCGAAGCACTACCATGCAGATAGCGGCGCTCTGATGGGCGAGAGTGAATACAAAAATGACGTCCGCGACGGGC
>NZ_NDYP01000018.1 GCF_002165775.1 Campylobacter concisus
ATACGCCGACAATGGAATTTTTATACTTCCTGCTGGTAAAGCAGGTCCTGTTGCTTCAATTCCAGCCCCAACAGCACTTCCTCCACTTACACCAAAGTTATTATCTCCACCTGCTGCTAGAGATAAAGCATCTATGCTTCCTACATTAGCGTTGATGTTACTAATGTGGCCTCCTTCTGCAAAGCTAGTAGAAGATAAGCTTACGCCATCTCCACCATTGCCACCTGCTTGTGGACCACCTGCTGCAGTTTCTTCTAGAGCATTAAGGTCTGTTCCTTTTAAGATGGCTTGTTGTAAAGCTGAGATATCAGCTACTGTTTCGTTATTGTTAGAGTCTTGGTCTAGTGTTAGAGTATCTTTACCTATTAAAGTTATATCTTTACCATCAGTTTGAGTTATTGTTACTTTAGAGTTAGAACCCTCTGTAACTATCTTTTCACCTTGGTATACAATATCTCCTACACTTAATTGTCTTACCTCTCCCGTTAAGTCATTAAGTGCTCTTGCTATTCCTCCGTTTACGCTTTTAACTACTCCAGCTTCTTTAGCCATCATGTTCTCCTTATTGTTTATAGTATTTGAAATTTTGAATGAATTATATAAATTTTAGAAGGGCTTGTCTATTGTACTGGGGTACAATG
>NZ_NDYP01000019.1 GCF_002165775.1 Campylobacter concisus
CTTGACATGTAATAATGTTTTTTGTATAATCTCAATTCTTTTTTAAGCAAATGTCTTGCTAGCTCAGTCGGTAGAGCATCTCACTTTTAATGAGGGGGCCGTTGGTTCGAATCCAACGCAGGACACCATTTTTGGGTTTATGACCCTTTCGTCTAGTGGCTCAGGACTCTACTTTCTCTGTGTAGAAACAGAGGTTCAAATCCTCTAAGGGTCGCCAGATATTTTTTAAATTTTAGGTCGCTTAGCTCAGTTGGTAGAGCGCCACCCTTACAAGGTGGATGTCATAAGTTCGAGTCTTATAGCGACCACCATTTTAGGTGCAGCGGTAGTTCAGTTGGTTAGAATGCCGCCCTGTCACGGCGGAGGTCGCGGGTTCGAGCCCCGTCCGCTGCGCCATCTATTA
>NZ_NDYP01000020.1 GCF_002165775.1 Campylobacter concisus
ACTATCGACGGCGGAGCTGGCTTTGATACATTAAAAGTAGCTGATAATAGCATAGACTTTAGCCATGTTAAAAATATCGAAAAACTAGATATGACTAATGGAGAAAAGACAACCTTATCTCTTACAGCTAGCAATGTTCAAGATATATTACGTGATAGTAACGAGAATAAGCTAAAAATAGATGGTGATAGTAATGATGAGCTTACTCTTGGAAGTAGCTGGACTAAAGGTGCTAGTTCTGGTGGTTATACTACTTATACTAGTGGTACAACTACAATCGAAGTTCAAGATCAAATACACGTACTTTAATATCTATACTTTTAATCCCAAAGGAAATTCCTTTGGGATATTCTTT